>JAGTVD010000530.1 GCA_018224505.1 Desulfatitalea sp.
GATCGCATTGGGACGTATAACGGTCTACGAACCGCGCGGCAATTATCAGATTGTGCTGGAATATGCGGAGCCCAAAGGCGCCGGTGCACTCCAGTTGGCCTTCGAGCAACTTAAGGAGAAACTGTCCCGGGAGGGACTTTTCGATGCAGCACGCAAGGCGCCCCTGCCCTTTATGCCATCGACGATTGCCGTCATCACATCCGCCACCGGTGCGGTGATTCGTGACATCCTGCATGTATTGCGGCGCCGGTTTCCCAATGTTCGCGTTGAGCTTTTGCCGGTGCGCGTGCAGGGAGACGCGGCGCCGGATGAAATTGTAGGGGCATTGCGGATCGCCAATATGCGTGCCAAGGCGGATGTGATCATCCTGGCCCGTGGCGGCGGCTCGTTGGAAGATCTGGCGCCTTTCAATAGCGAGGAGGTGGCCAGGGCCATATTTGCGTCGCAGATCCCGGTGGTGTCGGCGGTGGGCCATGAGACGGATTTTACCATTGCCGATTTCGTGGCCGATGTGCGCGCCCCGACCCCCTCGGCGGCAGCGGAGTTGATCGTCCCCGTAAAAGCGGAACTGCAACAGCGATGTATGCTGCTGCACCAGCGTTGCACCCGGGCCGTGGCGCGGATAACGGATCGCCGGCGTGAGCGTCTTGAGGCGGTGCGGCGTTCCCTGGTGCATCCCATCCGCAAGGTGCAGGAAAACCGATTGTGGTTGGATGATTGGACGGATCGGTTGATGCGCGCTGTCCGGACAACGGTGCAAGACCGTCGGACTGTGATCGAACGTCGGTCACACCGGCTGTTGCGTTGCACGCCGCTGGGCGATGCGCGTGACCAAAAACAGACGGTGGCCCTGCTGAAGTTCAAGATGTCGCAGGCCATGGTCAGACAGCTCAATGAGAACAAAAACAGACTCGCAATGGGCCACACCTCCCTCGAGGCCCTGAGTCCTCGGGCGGTGCTGCAAAGAGGCTATAGCATCACTCGACGTATGGATAATCAACATATTGTAATGGAAACTAATAATGTAGAAACAGGTGAGCACCTGGAGATTGTCCTGGCCCATGGGCGATTGGACGTCACAGTGGACAGGGTAAAAGAATAAGGTGTTGTATTTGTTTATTAGGCATAGCCACATCCGGGAGTGACCGCATGGCCAAATTATCATTTGAAAAGGCGTTGGAGCAGCTGGAGCAGATCGTCCAGGAAATGGAGGCAGGGGAATTAACCCTTGAAAACGCCCTCAAAAAATTCGAAGAAGGGATTAAGTTGTCCCGTTACTGTTCCCAGAAACTGGACGAAACAGAAAAGAAGGTTACTCTACTAATGGAGCAAGCGGACGGGTCGATTCAGGAAACCCCCTTTGCCACGGAACCCGTCGACGATGAATGAAAATCACCACACAACAAACAACCAAACACCAAATAACCAGCTAACCAAATAGCCAGCTAACCGATCAACCAACTAACCAAACAACCGATTAACCGATTAACCGATTAACCGATTAACCAAACAACCGAGTAACCGATCAACCGATCAACCGATCAACCGAACAACCGATTAACCGAACAACTGACCAACCAAACAACCAATGCTGACCCAACGCTTTAACCTAAAAGAATATCTCAACGACCAACGTGCCTTTGTCGACGCCGCGCTGTTGGCCCATATCGAGCGCTTGTGTCCCAGTGCCCATTTAAAGCCGGCCGTGATCCATTCAGTGACCGCGGGGGGCAAACGGGTGCGCCCTATTCTCTGCCTTGCCGGTTGTGCAGCGGTGGGGGGTGATCCGGCCGATGCGCTGGCGGCAGCCTGTGCCCTTGAAATGATCCACACCTATTCGCTCATCCACGATGACCTGCCCGCCCTCGACAATGATTCCTTGCGGCGCGGACAACCCACTTGCCACGTGCGGTTCGGTGAAGCAACCGCCATTCTGGCCGGCGATGCCTTGTTGAACATGGCTTTCGAGTTGTTGAGCGAAGCGTGCGCCGGCGCCGGAGTTGATGCAGTCCCACGATGGCATACTGTGTTGGGCGTTGTTTCACGGGCCGCCGGCTGTCGCGGCATGATCGAAGGTCAGGCCAGGGATCTGGCGTTCGAAGGCGTCAAGATCGACCAGGAAGCACTGGAAGCCATGCATCGGCTCAAAACCGGAGCGCTGATTCAAGCGTCCGCGCACGCCGGCGCCGTGCTCGGACACGGCTCGGACCGGCAGGTGGCCCATCTTATAAGATATGCGGATCGAATCGGTCTCTCCTTTCAGGTGGTGGACGATGTGCTCAACGTAAAGGGGGACCCTGCCGTGACGGGCAAATCGGTGGGCTCGGACCAGGCCCGTCGGAAGAACACTTACCCTGCCCTGCTGGGCCTGGCGCGGGCGGAGGCCTACGCTGACCAACTTATTGAACAAGGCTTGCAGGCATTGTCGATTTTTGATAACAAAGCGGACCCCTTGCGGGCCATTGCCCGCTATATCATCGATCGGGACCACTAAAGGAGCTTGGAAATTTTGGGGTTGCTTGAAACCATTCAATCACCGGCGGATCTGAAAAAAATGCCGCGCCACGAGCTGCCGGAACTGGCCGCGGAAATCCGCCGGATCATTGTGGATGTGGTGTCCCAAAACGGAGGGCACCTGGCCTCCAGTCTGGGTGCCGTGGAACTGGCCATCGCCATTCACTATGTATTCGATACCCCCGAAGACAAGGTGATCTGGGATGTGGGCCATCAATCCTATGCCCACAAATTGTTGACCGGCCGGCACGCCCAGTTCCATACGCTGCGTCAATATGGCGGGCTTTCAGGATTCACCAAACGCAGCGAAAGCCCTTACGACACATTCACCACGGGGCACAGCAGCACGTCCATCTCCGCTGCCCTGGGCATGATCTGCGCCAACCGCCTTCAGGGAAAAACATCCAAAGTGGTGGCGGTCATCGGCGATGGTTCATTGACAGCGGGCCTGGCCTACGAGGCCATGAACCAGGCCGGCGACCTGCACAAGGATCTGATCGTCATTCTCAACGACAACGACATGTCCATCGCGCGCAATGTGGGCGCGCTCTCCTCCTTGCTCAGCCGCACCTTGTCCGGCCAGCGCCTGCAATCCTGGCGCAAGGATTTCGGTGAATTTCTCAAGTCCGTACCGCGAATCGGCGACAACATTTACCAGTGGGCCAAGCGCTCCGAGGAGTCTTTCAAGACATTTATCACGCCCGGCATGTTGTTCGAGGCGTTTAATTTCGACTATTTCGGCCCCATCAACGGCCACAATCTCACTCACCTGATCTCTATCCTCAGCAATATTAAAAATTTGCGAGACCCTGTGCTCCTGCATGTGACCACCACCAAGGGCAAGGGTTACGCGCAGGCGGAGGAGAATCCGGTTTATTTCCATGGGGTGGGCTGTTTCGATGTGACCACCGGGACCAGCACGGTGCCGGAGTGCCCCCTGCCCTCCTATACCCAGATCTTCGGGGATTTCATGGTCCGTCTGGCGGAACAAAACGATCGGATTGTCGCTGTAACCGCCGCCATGCCCGAGGGGACCGGTCTGGCCCGCTTTGCCGAGCAGTTTCCGGAACGGTTTTACGATGTGGGAATTGCCGAGCAGCACGGTGTGACCTTTGCCGCCGGCATGGCCACCGAGGGGTTTAGGCCGGTGGTGGCCATCTATTCCACCTTTTTGCAGCGGGCTTACGACCAGATTATCCATGACGTGTGCATCGAAAATCTGCCCGTGGTATTCGCCGTCGATCGCGGTGGGTTGGTGGGCGAGGATGGCCCCACGCACCACGGTCAATTCGACATCTCATTCCTGCGCGGGCTGCCCAATATGGTGGTGATGGCGCCCAAGGATGAGAACGAATTGCGTCGCATGCTGGTCACCGCCCTGGGCCACGACGGCCCGGTGGCCATCCGTTACCCCCGGGGAATGGCCATGGGGGTGCCCCTGGATGAAGATCCCACCCCGATTCCCATCGGACAAGCAGAAGTGCTCACTGAAGGGGAGGATCTATTGCTGTTGGCCATCGGACGGATGGTGCCGGTGGCCGTGGAGGCTTGTGATGCCCTTCGGACCCATGGCATCGCTTGTACGGTGGTCAACGGACGTTTCGTCAAACCGCTGGACAGCAAGCGCATCATCCGATTGGCCCAACGGATACCCAACCTCCTCACCCTCGAGGACAACGCCCTGCAGGGCGGTTTCGGTAGTGCCGTGCTGGAGTTGTTGAGCGACCACGGCGCACTCCCCCTGAACATCCAGCGGCTCGGCTTGCCGGATCAGTTTGTGGAGCACGGTTCAGCAGCCATTTTGCGGGCCAAGTACGGCCTGGATACCGCAGGTGTGGTGCGCGCCGCCCGGCAGTTGATGGCCCGGGTGCAGCCGCCGCCTCCCATTACCGTGGTCGCCCAGGGCAACTGAAGGCCTTATTATGGCCGGTAAAAAGCGCCTGGATCTCCTACTGGTTGAAAAAGGGTTGGCCCCCAGCCGACAGCGCGCCCAAGCCCTCATCCTGGCCGGCAAAGTGCAAGTGGATACCCGGCTGCTGGACAAGGCGGGCGTGGCCGTGGCGGATACCGCCGACATTACCGTCAAAGGGGCGGACCAGGCTTATGTGAGCCGCGGAGGCCTCAAGCTGGAAGCGGCCCTGCGCGCGTTCGATCTGTCTGTCACGCAGCAGATATGCCTCGATGTGGGCGCCTCCACAGGGGGATTCACCGACTGTCTGCTTCAGCACGGGGCCCAGCGGGTCTATGCCGTGGATGTGGGCTATGGTCAACTGGCGTGGCGATTGCGCCAGGATCCCCGCGTGGTGGTCATCGAACGCACCAACATCCGCCACATGCCGCCGGGCAGCCTGCCCGAATCCATGGACCTGATCACCATCGACACCTCCTTCATCTCACTGCGGATTGTTGTGCCCGAAGCGCGCAAGTTTCTCAAGCCGGGCGGCGGCATCATCGCCCTGATCAAACCGCAGTTTGAGGTGGGCAAAGGCATGGTGGGCAAAGGCGGCGTGGTCAAGGACAGTCGCCAGCACCAGGCCGTGATCATCGCCTTGTGTCAGTTTTTTACCGACCAGGGGCTCACCTGCGGTCCGGTCGTCCCCTCCCCCATCCTGGGTCCCAAGGGCAACAAGGAGTTCATAATCCTGCTCCATACCGGAACCGGCTGATTACATTCAGCTCCCAGTTTACCCTTGATTTTTTTCAGCCGTCTATATACGAATAACGATTCGAAATAGATTGACCGGGTCAGAACGCTGAACCATCAAACACTTTTCCAGAGAGGAGCGCGAGTAACCAAAAATGGCAGAAAAGCTGAGAAACATCGCTTTGGTCGCCCATGGTGGCGCGGGTAAAACATCGCTGGCAGAGGCTATGCTGTTCAAGGCAGGCGTCATCAAACGTCAAGGGCGCCCGGAAGATGGCAACACGGTGATGGATTACGAGCCTGAAGAGCTCAAACGCCAAACCAGTATCAGCACCAGTTTCGCTCAGGTTCCCTGGAAAAAACATACCATTACCATCATCGACACGCCGGGCGACCAGAACTTTTTCACGGACTCCAAGCTGTGCATGCAAGCAGCCGATGCGGTGGTGGCGGTTATCGATGCAGTGGATGGCGTCAAGGTACAGACCGAGCAGGCTTGGGATTTCACCACCGAGTTCAACCAGCCGGCCATTATTTTCATCAACAAGCTGGATCGTGAACGGGCCGACTTTCAGCGCGCCTTCGATGACGTGGTCGAATGTTTTGAATCGCCCAAACCGATCATCGTCCAACTGCCCATCGGATCGGAGGCCGAATTCCAGGGGGTTGTCGACCTGGTGGCCATGAAGGCCTTCACCTATGACGACACCGGCAAAGTGACGACCGGGGAGATCCCCGCCGATATGCAGGATGAAGTGGCGGCGGCCCGTGAAGCGATGATCGAGAATGTGGCCGAAGCCGACGATGCCATGGTGGAGAAATATCTCGAAGGCGAAACCCTCACCGATGACGAGATCAAAAGCACCCTGCGCAAAGGGATTGCAACCCGGGCCTTCGCCCCTGTGCTTTGCGGCACGGCCAACCATAACATCGGTATCGATTTACTGATGGACTTCATCGTCAACTGCCTGCCTTCGCCGTTGGACATGCCGCCGCGCAAAGCGATCAATCCGGCCGACGGCAGTGAAGTGGAACGGGCGCCCGACAGTGCCGCCCCGTTTTCCGCCTTCGTGTTCAAAACCGTGGCCGACCCTTATGCCGGGCGCTTGACGTTGTTCCGCGTGGTCAGCGGCTCCCTGGGTGCGGATGGCACCTTTTTCAACACCAATAAAGACGTCAAAGAGCGTTTCAATCAACTGCTTACCATCACGGGCAAGGAGCAGAAACCGGCCAGCGAGGCGGGACCGGGATCTATTGTCGCGGTTGCCAAGCTCAAAGAGACCACCACCGGCGACACCCTTTGCGCCGACAACGCCAAAATCAAGTTTGAGACTGCCGAACCCATCGCCACCCTCATCACCTTTGCGCTGGAGCCCAAATCCAAGGGTGACGAGGAAAAGATCATGTCCTCTCTGAGCCGGTTGCTGGAAGAGGACAAGGGGTTGAAGGTGGATCGCAATGCGGAAACCAAGGAAATCCTGCTTTCCGGATCGGGCCAGGTCCACATCGAGGCCACCATCGAGAAGCTCAAACGCAAATTTAATGTCGAAGTGAACCTCACACCGCCCAAGGTGCCCTACCGCGAAACAATCAAAAAGAAAATCCGCGTGCAAGGCCGCCATAAAAAACAGACCGGCGGCCATGGACAGTTCGGCGACTGCTGGATCCAGCTCGAACCCCTGCCCCGCGGCGGCGGTTTCGAGTTCGTGGATGCCATCGTAGGCGGCGTGATCCCCAGGCAATATATCCCCGCGGTTGAAAAAGGTGTCATCGAAGCGTGCCAACGGGGTGTGCTGGCCGGTTTCCCCTGCGTGGACTTCAGGGTCACCCTGGACGACGGGTCCTATCATGCCGTGGACAGTTCGGAAATGGCCTTCAAGATCGCCGGCAGCCTGGCTTTCAAGAAAGCGGCCGAGCAAGCGTCACCGGTCCTGCTGGAGCCGATCATGAAGGTGCGCATCACCACTCCCGACGAGTTCATGGGCGACATCATGGGTGACTTGAACGGTCGACGTGGCCGGGTGCTGGGGATGGACAGCGCTGGTAAATACCAGGTGATCAACGCCGAGGTGCCCATGTCCGAGTTTCTCACCTATGCGCCGGATCTGCGCTCCATGACCGGCGGTCGCGGTATTTTCAGCATGGAATTCGAACGCTATGACGAAGTCCCGGCCCAAATAGCCGAAAGACTCCTCGTTGAAATCAGGAACCAAAAAGAAGAGTAGTACTGCAAAATCAGTATCTTGAAAAATCACAAAGGGGCGTTCCCGACAACGGGAACGCCCCTTTCCTTACTGCATACCACCGCAACCCACCAACCGAATCCCATCCAACCCCCCAACCACCCAACCGAAAAACCGTCCAACCGAACAACCGCCCAACCGAGTAACCGTCCAACTGCCTGCCAGCGGCCCAACCGCCCAACCGCCCAACCGACCAATCAATCAATCCCGCAATGCCGTCGCGCGCTTTGATCGAGCATGGCTGGCAATCCACCTTTTGACTGGGGGGTGAAGCCCAAACTGTGCTGCCACACCGGTTCGTCCTCCATGCAAAGATAGAGCGCCACGTCAGGGGCATAGGCACGGATCCAGGCGGCCATGCGGCGATAGATATCCATCCGCAGTGGCTTGAAGTAACGCATCTTATTGTCGATGCCGGTGATAAACTCGCCATGAACGATGGCTGAATCGGGGAAACGCTGTTGGATGATCGGCTGCAGGGCCGGCATGAACCGCAGGGTGCCCATGCTGATCCAGACAATATTATCGCCGTCCACATGCTCAAACAGGGTCTGAATGACCTTGCGGTAATCGGCTTCGCAGCCGGGGTACAGGACAATGGGATCGAAATGAAAGGCCAGCGGGTAGCCCCATTCCTGGCATTGGGCGGCGGCCCGCAGGCGTGCTTTAAGGGAAGTCGTGCCCCGTTCCTGGGTGGCAATAATCTTGGGCGTGTTCAGCGACCAGGCCAGAATGGTGTTGCGTCCGTGATCGAGCCCCTGGAGGTGTTGGATGGCGGTAGTTTTGGTTTTCAGTTCCAGCACGGATCGCCGCTGGCGGGCAAAGCGGTCAATTAACACCGGCGTGAGATCGGACCAGGCTTCCCAAATGAGACTGTCCGTAAATTCGCCCGTTCCCATCCGCAAAGTGCGGGGCTGGGCCAGGGCATCGTCGATTTCCTTGAGCAGATCGTCATGATTGACAAAGTATTGCAGCACCGGGGGGTGAAAATAGCTTTGCAGAATGCAGTAGGCGCAATCCATCGTACAATAAGTGCCAATATGTAATATTCTATAATCACAACATATATAGTCTCTGGTGCCCGGGCACTGACGAAAGAATGAGCCTTGATTGCGCGTCAGCAACAGCCGGTGTTTGCCCCCGCCCCACGGATCGTGCTCCTTCTTCAAGGTCTCGTACAGGCGAGCGTTGTCCGTCACCACCAGTGGCACCAAGCCCAGTTGGGAGGCAAACCGATTGACGAGTGGATGGTCCGCAACGGAAGCATCCACGTAGAGTTCGGTAATTTTTGTCATTGAGACCGGGTTCAGAAAAAGAAGTGCAAAATGGGCAGCAGCACCACGGCAGTGATGATGATCATACCGGGTGGCGTCATGTATACGGCATACCAGGGCTTGCGGGTGGCTTTCAACCTGTTGGATTCTCGCAGAAACCAGTTACCCACCATCACCGCCGCGATCAATGCGCATGCATATTGAATGATTTTGAAAGCTACTTCCAACGCTCGTTCTGTCCTTTTTTCAGAAATTTCATGCGATGGGTATGGCGGGCATGCCCCCAATACGTTTCACGTGAAAACACATTTTGTAGTATTTCAGATAGATATCAAGCACCACCCATTGGGTTTAATGGCTTGTGGCCTTCGCTCTCTGTCAATCTTCTGGCAAGGAGACCATCTTCAGCCGGTCAGCAATCAAACCCCAGAATTGCCCGCTTCCCTGCCGGGTAAAAAACCAGCCGATATGGGTTGCGCATCCGGCGCAAATGACGATGCGCCAGGTGTGACCCGCGAACCATGTAAAATCCGTTGACGGCGGCCCCATGAACCCAAAACCTACAACCACGGAAAAGCAGGCGATTTCGTAAACCACACCACTTGGGTTGGCGAAGGTGTGACGATGGCGGCCCTCGATTGACATCCTTGCGTCAGGCCGCGTCAGCCGCTGTCGGCAGTTGCGGCAGACATACCACTGCTCCTCATCCTTTACCACTGTAGCGTCCCGGGAATCCGCATCGCTCTCCGGGTGTCCGGACGCCGGCCCCTCTGTTTTCAGCATAAATACGGATGATGCACACATGGCGGGCCAGATCATTCAGTACTTTGCAAGCAATACGATTTTTTGTATTTTTGGTGCCTGGAGCCGGAATCGAACCGGCACAGAGTACAACTCCGAGGGATTTTAAGTCCCTTGCGTCTACCAATTCCGCCATCCAGGCTGATAGTACGTCCGACGCGGATCGACCGTCGCGGATGAAAGCCTATTTAACGGGATAGTGCCCGATTGTCAAGCGATTGGCCAGGGCGATGGCATGCACCCCGAGGAGATGGCTTGGCGTTTGGGCTATTCAAGCCGGTGCTTCCGGTAGCGGGGGTGTGTCGCTGCACGCAACGCCCCACCCCCGCTACCGGCAGCACCTCCTATCGTGGAAAAAAAGGTGGCCGATCTGCTGCCCGATAAATGTATCATGCTTGAATTTGCATGCGATCGGTCCACCATCACCATCCCCGTCACATTGACTTTTATGATCGAATTTTGGTAGAAATGCCCTACAGGCTTCGCGAAAGCTTTCAATCTGAAAAGCCGGGCGCCATTCATTCCATGACCGTCACGCCGTCTGCACTTCCAATGACGTCTAAATTCGAATGGCTGACTTTTCCAAAAACCGAGTGCAATAAGAAACAGAGGAGGCGTGTCATGTTACGTGCTTTAATTCTAACGCTGGTCGCCCTGCTGCTGATGGGCGGTGTGGCGGTGGCAGGAGAATGGGAGGTGGGGTTGAACGCGGGCGCCCATTCCATCAGTGCCAATGTTCACCACAAAACGTATATGCACAATGGTTATTTCCGGGTTGGCGGCGCAGGGGTCTATGCGGACGACGACCCCAAGGAGTACAAATGGGGCAGCATCGATTTTTTGGTGGGCAGTGACATGCTGCAGCCCGGATTGAATGTGGAAATCGGGTTGCGGGGTTTGTTGGGTTCGGCCGAGAATCGAAACGTATCCGGCGATTTCGGGGCGGTGGCCTTTACGGGCGGAGTGGGTTACTATTTTTCACCCCAGGTGATGCCCATCCCCGTGGAGTTGTTCAGCAGCGTCACGTGGGCGCCTTCGCCTTTATGCTTCAAGGATGCCGACCGCTACCTGGAGTTCAACGTGGGGGCCGGGTTGCGCATTATCAGCACGGCATCCATCCGCATTTCCTATACGGCCCATCGGGTGGAAATGAAGTCGGGCCCCGGAGACTGGGAATTAAAGGATGATGCGATACGGCTGGGCATCGTGATGCGGTTTTGAGAATGGCTTGTGTCAGAGAAATATTCAAGCCGGCAGAGCTGCCGTCATGCAAGACAGGATGGGCTCGAACACCGCAAGTGCGAGGGTTTCGAAATCCTCCGTCAGCGGGTTCTGACGGGCAAAACAACGGTTGAGATATGGATCGGCCGCTTCGCCGTCGGTGTAAGCGGTACCGGACCAAGCGCTGAAGGCGGCCGCCAGGGCCGCCTCTTTACTTTTTTCCTTGATCAGGCGTTGGTGGGCATAGGCATAGCTGCTGTTGCAGAAAAAGGGCAACGGATGTTGGATCCCCTGCCAGTAGAGGTCGAGATA
>JAGTVD010000531.1 GCA_018224505.1 Desulfatitalea sp.
CTGGCAGCGTTTCACGATGGATGTGGAGCGCCTGCTGCAGGGGACCCGCCAGGTGGAGGCACGCGGTCGCATCCGGGTCACCGCCCGGGGGGCGATGGCGGACCTGAATCGAGACGATAAAGTGGTGGTGCTCGGCCATCTGCGCGCCGTTCGCAGCTTTTGCAACCCTGGCGGCTTCAATTACGAACGCTATATGGCCCTCCAGGGGTTGCATGCCCGACTGAATACCGAAGCCAGGCATATCCGCCGGGAAGCCGCGCCACCCGGATGGCCGGCACGCCTGGACCGCTTTCGCCTTGGTTTAGGGCAACAAATGGAGACCGCTCTGGAAAGATACCCGCCAGTCACCGCGCAGCTGCTCAAAGCGCTGACCCTCGGTGATCGTGATGCACTGCCCGCCGACCTTCGGGAGCGTTTTCAACGGGCCGGCGTCAGCCATGTGCTGGCCATTTCCGGCCTCCATATCGGGATGGTGGCCGCAGTGGTATTTGCCCTGGTTTTCCGCCTGCTGGCGTGGATTCCCCCCCTATGTCAAAATGGGTGGGTGCGTCGGTACGCCGCCCTGCTCACTTTGGGGCCTGTCATTGGTTACGGATTGTTGGCCGGGCTTTCGCCTTCCACCCAGCGGGCCTTGTTGATGGTGACCGTCTTTTTGGCCACTTTTTGGGTGGGCCGGCCCCACAACTGGCTCAACGTCCTGGCAGTGGCGGCCCTTTTGATTCTGCTGGCATCTCCGCCCGCGTTGACCCGCATCTCTTTTCAGCTCTCCTTTGCTGCGGTTTTGGCCATCCTTCTTGGCATGTCCGTCCTGCCCATCCCTCCACCCGCGCCAACCCATCGCTGGTGGCAGCGGGCCGCCCTGCGTGGCGCGGCCTTGATGGGCGTGTCGGTTCTGGCCATTTTGGGGACCGCCCCCCTGGTGATGCGGCACTTCAACCAAATCACCTGGGTCGGCCCCCTGACCAACCTGGCGGTGGTGCCCCTGGTGGGCCTGGTGGTGGTGCCGGCCGGTTTGCTGGGTGTTTTGTGTGCTCCGGTCAGCCTTACACTGGGGGCTTTATTCTGGCACGTGGCGGGCCTGGGGCTGCTGGTTGGGATGTGGATCATCGAACGGGTCGCCCGGTGGCCATGGGTGGCGACCACCATGGTAACACCCAGTGTTCTGGAAATGGTCCTGTTTTATCTCCTGCTGGCGGTGGTCCTGCACTGGAAAAAGCGTACGGTGCGCGTGGCCGGCCTGGCAGTGGTGATCGTGGTCGGCGGCATGGATGCGCTATATTGGTATCAGCGTCGTTTCGGCGGACAACGGATAAGTGTCACGGCCGTGGATGTGGGCCAGGGCAGTGCGAACCTGCTGCGGCTGCCCGGTGGGATGACGGTCCTGGTGGATGGGGGCGGGTTCAGTGACAACGCATATTTCGATGTGGGTCGCCAAATTCTGGCACCGCTGCTTCTGCACGAGAAGATCAAGACCGTCGACCTGGTGATCCTGACCCATCCGGACAGTGACCACCTCAATGGCCTGCTTCACATCGTGCGTCATTTTCGCGTACGGGAAATATGGAGCAATCACGAACCAGCGGACACCCTGGGATACCGTCACTGGCGGCAAGCCATCGAGACCCGCGGCATTGTTCACACACCGTTTGCACAACTTGAACGCCACACCGTACGCAATGGCGTCCGATTCGACATCCTGGGACCACCGGTGGATTTCAGGCAACGCGCTGAAAGGGAAACATGGCGAGACAGAAACGGCAACTCCCTGGTCGTGCGCATGGGCTGGAAGGAGATCGCATTTCTTTTCACCGGGGATATCACCGCTCCTGCCGAAGCGGAACTGGTGGCGCTTCATGGTCCTGAAGCGTTGCGCACGAACATTTTGTTCGTTCCGCACCACGGCAGCAACACGTCCAGTAGTGCACCTTTTTTGGAAGCCGTGCAAGCGGCCGAGGGTGTCATGGCCCTGGGATGGCAAAACCGCTTCGGGTTTCCCCACGATGCGGTGGTCAACCGCCTGGCGGCAGCCGGCAGCCGGATCTGGCGAACCGATCTTTGTGGCGCTGTGAGGATCGACACCGACGGAAAAGAGTATCGTATACGTAGCTGCCGCAATAAATGCCCCTGAAGGCATCCGATTTGTGCCCGCGTTCACTTTGTAGGCTGCCAGTGCAGTCGCTGCACCAAGTCATGGTAGCCGGAAGCAGGGGCAAGGTGGGCCATGAACATCCTCCGTGGACCGTCCGCAAGGATGGTGTGCCGGGGCAGGCTCTTGAAATGCAATCTGCTGGAACTGATGCGTTTCCAACTGGTGTTTACTATAGCAGGTGCGCATCCGGATCGACAAGACCTTCTGCGGTTTCTTGCGCGGTCTCCATCCGTGTATCCTTTTGAAGCGTCATGGCTCACTATCACCAATACAGGGCCGCTGTGACGGCTGTTTGCAATTTGACAAGCGGCAGTCTTGGGCCTATGGTGCCGCCATGACTTCCGCCCAGATTAAAGGAGAAGGTGAGATGGCCTTCGAACGGGTATCCGTCCACGGCGGTCACAGCGGCCAGTTTTGCTGTCACGCCCGGGACCGCCTGGAGGATGTGGTGCGTGCGTATATCGACCAGGGCTTTGCATGGGTAGGGCTCACCGAGCACATGCCGCCTGTGGACGACCGCTTTCTGTATCCCGAGGAGCGGTCAGCCGGACTGGACGCCGCTGCCATGGCGACCCGTTTCGGGCACTACATCACCGAGGCCCGCCGTCTGCAAACCGCCTATGCCGACCAAATCGATATCCTGGTGGGCTTTGAAAGTGAGCACACACCGGGTGCCGTGGCCCTTGCCCAGCGTCTGATCGCGGCCTACGGGCCCGATTATGTGGTTGGCAGCGTGCACCATCTGGCGGAGATCCCCTTTGATTACAGTCCCGACGCCTATCGACGGGCCATCGATGCCGTGGGCGGTATTGAGGCTTTCTACTGCCACTATTTCGACCGCCAGTATGACTTGATTCGACGGCTCCGGCCGGCGGTGGTGGGCCATTTTGACCTGGTCCGCCTGTTCGACCCGGACTATGACCGCCATTTGGCCTTGCCGGCTGTTCAGGCGCGTATTCGGCGCAACTTGACACTGATCCGGGAATGGGAGCTGATTCTGGATTACAACGTCGCCGCCCTCAAAAAGGGCGCCGCCGAGCCTTATTTGAGCCACCCCATACTGATGCAGGCGCGCCAAATGGGTATACCGGTGGTGCCGGGGGACGATTCCCATGGCGCGGCTACCGTGGGCTTGTTCCTGGATGAGGGGATGCGGCTTTTGCAGGCGGCGGGCTTCGACGGCCATTGGTGCAAGCCGGGCAGTTCTCGTTGAGATGGAACCTTATTTGATGATCAATAATTGTTGGACCTAAAAACCCAAGGAGCAGTCATGAGTAACGTCCAGGTCACCTTCTTGCCCAACAACGTTTCCATCGACGTACCCACCGGAGAAACGGTGCTGCGGGCCGCCATGGCCGCCGGCGTGCACATTAACGCGTCGTGCGGTGGAGACGGTACATGCGGTAAATGCCGTGTCATTGTTGAGGCGGGCACCATTGAAGGTGAAGCCTCCGATCGCATCAGCACCGAAGATCGGGCCAAGGGCTATCGTTTGGCTTGCCAAACCACGGTTCAAAGCGATGTGACCCTCCGCGTGCCGGTGGAGTCGGTGGTGGACACCTCGGCCCTGCAGCGCCAGGCACCCCGGCGGACCGCAACCGTCAAGCAGATCGGACTGGAGGAGATCAAAGAGCAGGGGCTCTTTTTTCCGGCGGTGGAGAAACGATACCTTGAGCTCATCCCGCCCGACAGCCAGGACCACCTGCCCGATGTCACCCGCCTGGTCAATCATTTGCGTCAGCATCACGACGAGCATGGCCTGGAAGTTCAACTCCCCGTCATCCGCAAAATTCCCACGGTTTTCAGGGAGCAGGATTTTAAAGTGACCGTGGTGCTTGCCCGGCCGGTGCGCAGCTCCGGCAAGACACAGATCATCCATGTGCAACCGGGGGACACCACGGCGCACAACTATGCCGTGGCCATGGACATTGGCACCACCACGATCTACGGTCAGCTCGTGGATCTGGTGTCGGGTAAGGTGGTGGCTGAAAACGGGGACTTCAACGGTCAGATCAGCTACGGCGAAGATGTGATCACCCGCATCATGTTTGCCGAAAAACCCGGCGGGCTGGAGACGATGCAGCGGGTGGTGATCGAAACGGTCAACAAAGTGATCACCCGGATTCTGAAGCAGTCCAAAATTGCCCGCGAGGAGATCTCCCTGATCACCCTGGCGGGGAATACCACCATGACCCAGTTGCTGCTCAAAGTGGAGCCGCGTTTCATCCGTCGCGCTCCATATGTGCCCACGGCCAGCATTTATCCCCCCATACGGGCCAGCGACCTGGGGATTGCTCTGGACGACCACGTCACGGCTCTGGTTTATCCCCAGGTGTCCAGCTATGTGGGCGGTGATATCGTGGCCGGCGTCATGGGCAGCGGCATGTACCGCAGCGAAAAGCTGACCCTTTTTATGGACATCGGAACCAACGCCGAGGTGGTCATCGGCAACAAGGATTGGATGGCTTGCGCCGCATGCAGCGCCGGCCCGGCCTTTGAAGGGGGCGGCATTCAATTCGGCATGCGTGCGGCCAAGGGGGCCATCGAGGACTTCTCCATCGACCCGGAAACACTGGAACCGATGATCATGACCATCGGCAATGTGCGCCCAAAAGGTATTTGCGGCTCCGGGTTGATCATCCTCGTCGCCACGTTGTTCGAAATGGGCGTGATCAACAACCAGGGTAAGTTCGACCGGGATCTGGATACCGTCCGTATCCGGGAAACCAATGGGGTCTATGAGTACGTGCTCGCTTTTGGTGACGAAACCCAGATCGATCGGGACATTACCATCAACGAAATCGACATTGAAAACCTGATTCGGGCCAAAGGCGCGATCTACAGCGGCTGCATAACCCTGCTCAAGGAGGTGGGCATGGAGATGACCGATGTGGAGCAGATTATCCTCGCCGGCGGATTCGGCAGCTTCGTGGATCTCGAACGGGCCATGATCATCGGCCTGTTGCCTGAAGTCGAGCCGGAAAAAGTGATTTATGTGGGCAACAGCTCGTTGTTGGGAGCGCGCATGAGCGCTCTGACCAACAGTGTCCGCCAGGAGGTGGTGGGTGTCACCAACATGATGACCAATTTCGAGCTTTCCGAAACCCCTTCCTACATGGACAACTATGTGGCGTCTCTGTTTCTACCCCACACGGACATGGAGCGTTTTCCCCGCTTGAAAACCCGTTTGGAGGCGCGGCGGGCGCTGGCGACCAAGATCCGCGCCGGCGGCAAACAATAAAAGTGGCGCCCGTGTGGTCGAACGATTATTCGATCAGGAGCGGAACTTGATGAGTTTGATGGCCTCATCCACCCATTCGGTTATCAACCGCGCTTGCGCCCGGTAATGGGGATCCTTTTTCAAGCGTAAAAAAGTTTCTTCATTGGCCTTGATGCCTTCCAGCAAAGGCGTATCCGCCATGCTCCCCGAACACCCCACGCCACGCAGGGCCACCCGCAGATTCTGCAACAGAGCGCCCATGCAATTGTGGCTTCCCTGCTGGTGATAGAGCGCCGCCGTCGGATCACCATACTCATGGGCTGCCGACCGCAAAATGGTTTTACTGACATCGCACGCCACCAGGGATAAGAAAATGTAGAGTTCCCGTTCGAGGTTGAGCAACACCGCCGCCGGCAAATGTTGGTCGCTGGTCTGGCCCAGATGCAGCGCCTCGATCAGCTTGTGATGAATGGTCTGCATCTTGGTGGAGAATGCTTCCTGATCCTTTGCCAGCCGCCAGGCGGCGTATTGGGCCACCATGAGGTCGATGGTATGACGGCTGAGCACGATGTCTTCGGGGGTCACATCATAGTCGGTGATCGACTTTTCGCGATGTAGAATCAAATTGGCCAGCATGATGGCCTTGTTGTCGGAAAACTGGATCGTGGCCGGATTGGCACACAGATCCTCCAGGAGAATCTTGAGGGCCTTTTTGGGCTGGTCCATCTGTTTGGTCAGGGCCTGCAGGGCGTTGAGAAATGCAATCCGGTCCCCGGGGAGTACCACATCTTTCATGTGGTGCCATAGAAAGTGAAAGATTTTCTGCTCGTAGGTCCGGAAAAGGGGTACGGCTTCGGCAAAGGCCCGCTTTTGAAAACGGCCTTCGTCACTGAAGCATCCTTTGAGGATATGGACTATCGTCTCGGCCGCGCTGCGGTTAATCCGGAAATCTTTGGCTAAAATGGTGTAATCGCGGTCGGTGAATCGGATGGTCTGGTGGACCATGCCCACCATCTTCTTGTGGGCGTCCGAACGGCCTTTCAGGAAGGTAACCATCCGATAGAGGTCTTTATGAACACCATGGGCTCCATCCACCGGTTTGTCGGCGGCCGTTGCATTGGATGCCTCGACCACATGGATATCATCGATGACCGTATCCTTGACCTGCTCCAAACGCATGCGCAGGTTGCCCAGTACGGTTTTGGTCAGCCCTTGCGTCTGGGGTTGCCGGCCGGAGGCTCGCAGCAGGTCGGAGGAGAGGTGGAGCCGCTCGCCCAGCAGTAGTGCATTGATGCGGCCATAATCTTCGCCGTACACGCTCTGGATCATCTTGGCCACCTGTTGGGGAGACGCCCCCGCCAGATCCATGGCCAGACGGGCAATATGCAACTTGTCAGCGGGCACGACCTGATGCTCGGTTTCACTGATCAGCCACCGCACATTGTTGAGTTCCACCGGTGGCCTTTGCACCTTGTCGCGCACCTTGGGCAGTTCCAGCGCGGCATTGTAAACTCCCGCATACCGTTTAACCGCCGACTCGGTTGCCTGATGACGCAGCCAGCGGTCCACTTTGTCCACCAGGGTTTCCATGGCGCCGGCACTCAAACGGTTCAGGCCGGCGACCAAAGTAAGGTTCGGATCCGGAAAAAGGTTTTCATCGTTGATCAACGGCACGGTTCGGTGCTCCGATCCAAATTGGACATCGATGGGGGCACCGGATTGGCGTGCATGGCGAAAACCGGAGAGGATTTTCAAACACATCTGGTAAGGCGCGAAGGCGGTTGCACCCGAGGTCGGCAGACGCACGAAAATATTGTTCACACCATAATCGGCCAGGGCCGTGAAGGCGTCGTGCAGCTGATCGGGTAGCCTGGACCATGCTGAGCCATTGCGCCGGGCCATCTGGAGGACGATGCCGCTGTCCACCACCGTGTGGCCCAGCACCAGTTCGTAGTCGCATTTACCCGGCAGGTCGGGTTCCGTGGGCGTTCCTCGAAAACGGATCAGCAGATACCCCAAATGACCGCCGGCCCGGCTCAATTGGTCGAGTACTTCGACGACCTTGCCGAACAATCGGTCCTCCTGTTGCGGATGGGTGGCAAACCGCGCATCGACCAGATACCGGCTGATCAACCATGTGGCCTGTACCATCAGCATCCGCACGGCATCGTGGCGCTTCTGCTCTTCCAGCAGGCGCTGGGTTAAATGGGCACTGCCCGCCACGGGCGATGGTGCCTTGTAGGCCTCCAGGCCGCCGAATTGCGCGAACAGACGCTGGGCTTCAGCGTCCAGAGTCACACCTTTTTCTTCAACCATGTTGCATGTCGCCCCTATCGGCATCCCCCTGAACCGTCTTGAGCATCCGACAAGGATGCGTAAAAGGTACTATCGGCGCCTGCAAGGAAAGGTTGAGAAGGAAGGCACTAATGAAATGCGGCGGCCTCGGCACGGCCTTGCTTTTCATCCACAAAATAGAGCAGGACCGCACCCACCGCAAAAAGCAGCAACACCGCCACGATGCTGAAACGGGTGGCCGTCAGGCCGACCGCCTGCATCTGTTCGGCGGTGGGGGCGACCGGCATGAGCAGGCGTTTGACCGCCAGACCGGTGAGTGCCATCATAGCCGGCCCCATGATGGCGGCAAACTTGCCGATCATGTTGTAGAAACCGTAAAATTCAGCATTTTGTCCCAGTGGGATGAACCGGGCGAAATAGGATCGGCTCAACGCCTGGATGCCCCCCTGGACCAGACCGATCACGGCGGCCAGGACATAAAATTCCGAGACCCGGGTCATGGTGGCGCCATATATCGTTACGGCCATGTAGATGGCAAGGGCCAGGTATATGGATCGGCGCACCCCCCAATGTTTGCCCAGTTGCCCGAACAGCAGGGCCGAAGGAAATCCGATGAACTGGGTGATGATCAAGGCTACGATGAGATCCTTGAAATCGAAACCCAGGGACATGCCGAAATCCACCGCCATCTTGATAATCGTATCCACGCCGTCGATGTAGCACCAGTAAGCGATCAGAAACAGAAAGGTTGTTTTCAGGCGCCTGATTTTCCGGAAGGTGTCCATCAATTGGCGCCACCCGGCGGCCATTTGAAGGCCCACGGATCTTCCTTGCCTACGTGGTTCCGGCGGCAGCCAGAAAAAAGTGAACAGGGAAAAGAGGCCC
Organism: Desulfatitalea sp.; assembly: GCA_018224505.1. Taxonomy (GTDB): domain Bacteria; phylum Desulfobacterota; class Desulfobacteria; order Desulfobacterales; family Desulfosarcinaceae; genus Desulfatitalea. The sequence goes on from JAGTVD010000531.1 coordinate 8,550, forward strand.
CACCACACGGCCACGCTGGCAAAGGAGAGCCGCACCGCCTGGCCGGCACCGGTCAGTCCGAAAAATTCGGGTTGCAGGACCAGCGCCACATTGAACACCAGCAGGATGCCGCCACCCAGGTAGCCCAAAGCGTAGCCGAGACTGGAGACCTGATCGATGCGACCCATGGTGGCCACCTGGGGCAGCAGGGCATCATAGAAAACCAGGCCCCCGGCAAACCCGATGGTGGCCAGGGCATATGCCATCAAAGCGGTCACCCATTGCCCTTGGGGAATCAGGGCCAAGGTGGCTGTCATCCCCACGCCCAGAACGGTAAACCCTATCAAAAAGTGTTTGCGGCGGCCGTTCTGATCGGAAATGGCCCCCAAAAACGGGGCCATCAAGGCCACCAGCAAACTGGCCGCGGCCACCCCCAGCCCAAGGCGGGCGGTACTCAGGTTGGCATCCACCTCCCGGCTCCACTCCTGCTTGAAAAAAACCGGGAAAAAAGCGGCCATCACCGTGGTGGCAAAGGCGGAGTTGGCCCAGTCATATAGCGCCCAACCCCATATGGCGCGCCGTTCCTGCTTTGCTTGAGTGGGTCCGGAAGAAGGAATCGCCACGTGATGGCTCCTTGTTTAGAAGTGTCGAATTGTCCTTGGCACTGCGAATCGCCTCCGAGAGGTCACTCTACCACCGCTGGCGGCGCGCTCCGAAGCCCTGCGTGCACCTGCCCGTGAGGTAAGTCCCCACCTTTAAGATGATCCGTCGTCCGTTGTCAACTGAACTGCCGCTCAAAATCCACTAAAGATTGTCCGCTGCCCTGGCGATATAGGGCCTGAAGGGTAAGGCCGGCCAAGCGAGCCGGAGCAGAGAGAAGAGGAGAACAATAGGCGATGCAGAGAAAAGAGATCATCTTTTTCGATGAACTTGGGTTCGGCTGGGTAGTGGACAGGGAAATTGTCGAGATGATCCATGACCGCAGTGAGGATAAAACGGTCATCGCCGAAAAAACCCTGGCCGAATTATTACACCGCCCCTGACGCCTTTGTTTCATGTCAAGGGCCTTCGCGGCGCGACGCCATCGCATTTCATGCTTGCAAAAAAAGCTTTTTCCGATAGTAATGGACCCATGCGTGTCCATCTACCAACCATCGGTTTGTGCCTGATAGGGCTCCTGGTGTCGGCCATCCCCGGCCAGGCCGCCAACGATGTCGTCGCCGACCCGGCGGGTCAGGTATTTCGCCTGGTGCGTGCGGTGATGTGCGAATCCATCGAGGCTTACGAACCGCGCTACATCGCCGTTGCATTTCCTGTCACCGCGGGCCGGATCTCCTTTTATACCTCTTTTGACGGCGTGACCGATACCACCTTCATCGAACACAAATGGTATCGCCGGGATGAGTTGATCACCGTGAAGCGACTTACCTTGCGTCCGCCTAATTGGGCCACCTTCAGCAGCATCCAATTGCGTGAGGCGGACAAGGGGCCCTGGCGGGTGGAAATCTGGGACGCCCGCAGCGAATTGATTCAAACATTGCGGTTCAGTGTGATCGAATGACACCCCATCGGATTTGCATAGACAAATTTTTTTCCATTGGAAACCCAAAGGGTTGTCCGGGAGCAACCGCTTTGTTCCGGGTCACCCTGCGAAGCGGCGGCGGCTTATGAGCACGCTTATGTCGTTTCTCGGTGCCATCCGGTGGCAAGACCTTGTGGATGTGTTGTTGAACAGTTACATCCTGTTCCGGTTTTATGTTCTGTTCCGGGGTACCGTTGTGCTGAGGGTCCTCGCCGGCATTGCTTTACTGTGGGTTTTTCAGCGCCTTGCCGTCGGAATGGGTTTGATTGTCACCAGCTGGGCAATGCAGGGCATTATCGCCGGTGCGGCATTGATCATTATTATCGTCTTTCGCAATGAAATCCGAAATGTTCTGCAAGCCAAGAACCTCCGCGCTCTGTTGTGGGGGGTTCCGCAGAAAAGCGTTTCAACACCCATCGATGCCATCGTCGAAGCCGTGTATGATTTGGCGCGCAAACGGATTGGCGCTCTGATCGTCGTGCCGGGCAAGGAAGATATACAGGAGATCGTCCAAGGGGGGGTCCATTGGGACGGCACGGTATCCAAAGAGATGCTGATTTCCATTTTCTGGAACGGCAACCCGGTTCATGATGGCGCTGCCATCTTGCAAGGCAGCCGGGTGACCCGTGTGGGGGGGATTTTGCCCCTGAGCCTGCGCGACGACTTGCCCCAACGTTACGGTACCCGCCATCGTGCCGCGGCCGGCCTGGCAGAGCAGACGGACGCCCTGGTGCTTGTGGTTTCCGAGGAGCGGGGACAGGCAGTGGCCGCCAAAGGCAACCATTTCATCCCCATACAGGACAACCTGACCCTCAAACGGATCCTGGCAGAGCACCTGGGCGCCGCCCACGCTTCTCCCAAAGGCCGGATGCGTGAAAGCCGTGAACTGGCCATAGCGGCGGGCGTTTGCCTGCTTTGCATGGCCGGTGTGTGGTTCAGCTTCGCCAAGGGCATGGAGACCCTCATCAGCGTGGAGGTACCCCTGGAATACCTGAATCGTGATCCGCGTATGCAAATCATGTCCACATCGGTCAACACCTTGCGGTTGCACCTGAGCGGTTCCAGTGTGCTGATCAGTTCGCTGCGGCCGTATCAGGTCAAGGCCAAGCTGGATCTGGGCAAAGCGAGCGGCGGGATGAACACCTTTAACCTTTCCAAAGAGAACATTGTGCTGCCCCCCGGTCTCTGGCTGAACCGCATCGAACCGCCCGAGGTCCATGTGGCGCTGGACATGCCAGTCAACAAGGAGTTGCCCATCCAGGTGGATTGGGTGGGATCCTTGCCCGATGGTTTGCTGCTGGAAAGCGTTTCGGTCCTTCCCGCCAAGATCATGGTGGTGGGCGCGCAACGGGTTCTGGACTCAATCAGCACCATTTACACGGAAAGGGTGCGCCTGGACAACTTGCAGGTCTCGGGCCAACTAACCACGCCCCTGACCCTCGACACCTCTGGTATCCGCATCCTTGAAGGTTCCAAGGACCGCGTGGAGGTGCGCTACACCATCCGCCGCCGGTCACCGTAACGACAACACCCCACAAAACCCATGGTACACCCTGCAAAAACAGGATGACCTACAGAATGAACCAATGGTCAAGGCACCCGTGGGGAATGTCAAATGACCACCCGCTCAACCTTTTTTTCCCGGCTGTATAAAAGCCTCGATCATTTGGTAAGCCTCGTCGTCGGTGAATTGGCGGGGCGGATGCTTGCAAAAATAGGCCGAGGGTGCCTCCAGGGCGCCGCCCAGGCCGCGATCCAACGCCAACTTGGCACAACGGATGGCATCGATGGTCACCCCGGCCGAGTTGGGCGAATCCTCCACCGAAAGACGCAGCTCCAGATTCATGGGCACATCCCCGAACAGTCGACCTTCCATGCGGATGAAACAGACCTTGTTGTCCTTTTGCCAGGGTACATAATCGCTGGGGCCGATATGGATATCGTCGTCGTCAAGGCGACGGGCAGCCACGGCCTGGACCGCCTCGGTCTTGGATCTCTTTTTGGAATCCAGTCGGGTGCGGTTGAGCATGTTGAGAAAATCAGTGTTGCCGCCCGTATTGAGCTGGTAGGTTCGATCGAGCTGAACACCGCGTTTGCGGAAAAGATCGGTCAGCACGCGATGGGTGATGGTGGCGCCCAACTGGGATTTGATATCGTCGCCCACCAGTGGCAGTCCTTTCTCGGCAAAACGGGCCGCCCAGTGCGCGTCGCTGGCAATGAAAACAGGGATATTGTTGATAAAAGCGGCCCCTGCTGCCAAGGCGCATTCAGCATAGAACCGGCTGGCTTTTTCTGATCCCACCGGCAGATAGTTGAGCACGATTTCGGTACTACTCTCTTTCAGTATCGAGACGATTTTATCCTTGTCCGGCTGGGGTCGATCGGCACGTAAAAAGGTGCGGTTCGGCGCCACCTCCCGCATGTGGTCGGCGATGCCATCCAGAACACATCCCATTTGAACGATGGTGCCCATGGCGGGAACGTTTTCGCAAAAGACGGTGGTGCAGTTGGGCAGGGCGAAAATGGCTTCGCTGACATCCCGACCCACCTTGCGCTTATCGACATCAAAAGCCGCTACGATATCAATGGCATGGGGAGGATAGCCACCGATCTCCCAGTGCATCAGGCCGATGGCTGCGTCACGTTGTTTATCCCGGTAGTAGTGAATGCCCTGCACCAGCGCACTGGCACAGTTGCCCACCCCCACGATGGCGATTTTGATGGTGCCCATCAGTGTTGTTACTCCTTCACGATTTAAATGAAAACAGACACATAATAATCAATTCAAGGCGACTTCCGTCCGTGAGAGAACCGTTTGGGCGGTGCCACGGTGGCCAATGACAGCCCGTTATAAAGCGTAACGGCGAATCACACAATAGCCGTCATATGGCCCCGGGGTCCCGCTAAAGTCACAGAGACTTTGGCCGATATAACGTTCAGGAGGTACAGCATCATGGTGGATATAATGATCGGACAAATCACCCCGGTTCAGAACGATCCCAACCGGCGTCACCCCCAGCAGCGGCCGCCCCGCGACGGAAAAAGAGTCGTGGAACGGCGCAAAAACAAACAGGACCGCCGCCGGAGCGTCCGCGATGGCATTGTGGTGACGCTGTCGCATCAGGAGGACCAGCGACAAAAACCGGACCGCCGCAAGGGGTAATCTGCGCTGTTGCAGCATGCTGACACAATCCAGAGGTCAAAGTGAATGGCCTCCTCCCATCCCGCCGGCGCGCATCCGTTCATGCATGCGTTCGGCCCGCAGGCAGAAGGCCTCCAGTTTGGCATGGATCAGTTGGGGAAAGGGAGATCCGTCACTTTCAATGGCCAGGAAGGGCAGGTCGTGTACATCGGCCAGAACCGCCCGCAACCGGGCGTTGTGTGGCTCACTGGCCAGCTTGTTGTCCCGCTGCATGGCCTCGCTGAGAATCGATTCGGCCAACCGGTTGGGCATGCATCCGAAGGGACCGATGGCAATTACGCCGCATGTCTGGGACACCACTTCCTTCAGGGAACTGCCCACGGTGAGAATGGCTTCACCGCCCAGGTAGGGAGAGATGTAGGGGCGGGCGGTGTCGATGACATCGCCCACACGGATGGCTTCCGCATGCACCAGGCCCGAGACGGCTAAAGCCTTGCGAATGCGGCGGTCATCCAGCCACATGAAAAGCTGTTTGATACGTGCGTTCAGTTTTTCCCGCCAGCTTTGATGGGTATAATCCCCAAATCCTTTGTTGACGATAAAATCGGAGTACAGAATCCATTCCGAAACGGGCGCGCATATGGTGGCAATGCCTTTGGCGGCCAGTTGCTCGGTCAAATATTGTCGTGACAGGCCATCGCGCCTTACATAGATTTCCCCCATCAAAGAGACCACCGGCACTTCGGCCACCGGTCGTTTCAGGGCCACGCCTGCCAATTTTCGTGCCGCCCGGGCCAGGGCCGCTTGCAGCGCATCGAAAGACCCCAATTCCATGGCCGAAAGCACCGCCTGGTATTGCGTGTCGAACTGTGCCATGGCGGCATCGCTGTCCCGGGCGTTGGCCAGCAGCATGGCCCGGATATCTTCGAAAATGTCCGAAACCACCACCGCCCACCATCCCCGGCGGTGCAAACTGGTGGGCAGGCCGGCGTAACCGTCGTCCGAGGAGAGGGAGAACATGGCCACGTCGGGGATTTGCAGCTTTCGTACCAGGTCTTCCATGAAAATGTAGTATTGTCCAAAGCGGCAGGGGCCCGAACCTGTCGGCATAAAGTAGAGAACCACTTCGTCCGGCCGGCGCTTGTGCTGGGCATAGTTGAGCAACGTGCCGGTGGTCAGAATCAGCGGCAGGCACTCTTTGCACGAGGTGTTGCCCCGACCGAGTTTGAGAATCGCTTCGTTGCTGGGTTCGTGGGCACGCGCGTGGAACCCGTAGCTGGAAAAGGTGGCCGATACGGCCCGCACGGCCAGATCTCCCATGGCCGGAAACAGCAGCGTGACCCGCGGATCGGTATAGGGCACAGTGCGTCCGCTGGAGTCGACCACATGCAGTACACCGTTGCGAACCGTCGTACGGGCCGGTTGAAATCCGTTGACAGCGGGTTGTAAGGCCTGGTCGGCGCCCAGCTGGCGGTAGGCCTGAACAATGTCGAGAAAGGCCTCGATGCGGGTCTCCAGGCCGGCATCGGCCGTATGACTGTCCAGCTCCAGGGTCAAGGAGGGCTTGCGCCCCATGATATCGCGGAAATAGTTGACCACAAAAGAGTCCGGGCCGCATGAAAAGTTGGTGATATAAGTGCCGAACAGCTGGGGGTGGGCCTTGACTTTGCGGGCGGCTGCCAGAATGCGTTGCCCCGCACCCCAGTACATGTGCCGTTTGGACGGCTGGTCAGCCAGATCCAGGAAATCGAGGGGCAGCATCAGCACACCGCGGGAGGCGAACTTGTGAGGTATTCCCTTGTGGGCTTCGTCCACATAGGCACTGTAGGCCCGGCCGAAAAGTACCACCCCGATCTTTTGAGGATCCCGGGCCAGTGCCGCCAACGTCTCCCGTCCGATGGCCACCATCTCGTCCAGACAAGCATGCATGATGCCCAAAGCCTTGTCAAAAGCCGCGTTGGCCGCCTTGCGCCGGATGCCCAGGGAGCCGGCCAGCGCGACCAGGGGTGCGCGGGCGGCCTCCAAGCCACCCGTCAGATCGATCAGGGGGGCAAAGAGGCGGACGCCCTGCTGTTGCAGCTGGCTCAAGCGCGGGCGAAAGGTGGACTGCAAATAAAAAGTTTCCCCCTGGACCAACGGACAGACCTGGGCGTTGAGGTCGCCGTTGAGCGCCGGCATTGCTTTGAAATGGGGTAAAAAAAGCAGTTCGGGCGGATCGTCCCCCGTCAGCAGATCGTGAAAGAAGCCATGGGCCAGTTCGACCGGATAGCAAAACGGCGCATTACGCTGGTCGATACCCGCCTGGGGAGCTTGTTGGGGCAGCACGGGCGCATACCCGATATGGCTGAAGAATTGGGCATACAAGGGGAAGTAGGTGTTGACCAGAAAGCTGCGGTTCAATCCCACCCGCCCACGGTAGCCGGGTGCTGACCGATCCAGCGGCGCCGGCGCGTATTTACCGAAAATCAACTGCTGGCGCAGACGCACCAGATCCAGTTGCGTGACGTCATAGCGTTGGTTGCGACGCAGGTTGTCATATCGGTTGCAGGCGCCACCGAAAGGATAGACATGGCCTTCCACGGTGATACGGGCGATTTCGCAACGGCGATCACACCCCTCGGCGCCGCCTTTGCAGACAAAGGATTCTCCATGATAGGCTTCTCGCTGACTCAGCACTGCCAGATCGAATTGGCCGGGCGCCATCAAACCGGCGCTCATCCGCTTGTGTACCTCCAGGGCCGCGCCGAAAGCGCCCATCAAGCCGGGTTCGGGCGGCACCACAATGGGCTTGCCGGTCAGGGCCGCCATGGCCAGGGGCACGGCCTGGTTGTAACAGACCCCGCCCTGCATGAAAATTTTCTTGCCCATGGGGCGGTTGCCCTTGACGCGGTTGTTGTAGTTCATGCAGATGGAATAGACCAGACCGGCCAGGATGTCCTCGTGGGCCACGCCGTCATGTATGGCGTTTTTGATATCCGAAGCGATGAATGCCGCGCACTGGTCGTTGAAATTGGGTGGCTGGCCGGCGTTCAGAGCCACGCCGGCGATCCGCTCCATGGGCACACCCAGGGTCTCCAGGGCCGACTCTTCGAGAAATGAGCCGGTGCCCGCCGAACAGGCTTCTTTCATGGCATAATCGGACGGCACCCCATTGGTGATATAGGTGTACTTGGCGTCCTGGCCGCCGATTTCGAAGATGGTGTCCACCTCACGGTCAAAATAGACCGATGCCGTGGCATGGGCGATGATTTCGTTGATCACCCCGTCTGTGAGTGCGTGCAGGCCGGCGATCTGGCGCCCCGAA
>JAGTVD010000532.1 GCA_018224505.1 Desulfatitalea sp.
CCCTTCCTCACCTAAAACAACCAATGCACCCTGCGCACCACTTGTCGAGCCTATTTGGAGATAGCGGTTGGTGTTGAAACGTATTTCCGCACCCGGTTCGATAGTCAGGGTGGTGACGCCGTTGGTGCCATCGGTGCCTTGAACGATAAAATAGTTTTGGCCACTTGTTATGACATACGGAACAGATGCCTTCCATATACTGCTTTTGCTTAGTCGATTGCCGGTTACTTGCAAAGCACTGCGGTCACCCAGTCCATGAAAACTGGTGGTCGCAACAAACGTCCCCACATTGTCGGCCGGCATGCTTACCGGATAGCTTTCGTTCCAATATACTTGGTTGTTATCAAAGGCGACGTGGCCCGTGCCGCCAAAATTGATGCCATTGTTGAAGCTGCAATTATATACCGACCCGCCCACTGCACCTGTATAGTACAAATCATACGAAGAATTATTAGCAAACCGACACGATACCAAGGTTGCTTTGGCATTCATTACCCGAACGGCTCCGCTGGCGTACTCCACAATGCAATGCTCCATGCGGGTGGTGCTTTGTTCTGTTGTATTGTAGAACCAAATCCCTTGCCACTGCCCTGGCTGGGCATCAACCGAATTGGTCGTGAAACGGACCTCCGATCCTTCCTCACCTAAAGCAACCAATGCACCCTGAGCACCACTAGTCGAGCCTATTTGGAGATAGCGGTTGCTGTTAAACCGCACCTCCACACCCGGCTCGATGGTCAATGTAGTGACACCATCATCGCCGTCCGTGCCCTGCACAGTGACACTGCCGGTAACGACGTATGGGCTGCCTTCCAATGTCCAAATCGTATCCACTGAAATGGTGCCGCCGGGGACAATGGTCTGCGCCCCTGCCCCGGAGGCAAAAAAGAGCAGCAGCACGATCACGCAAGCGGCAATCCTGCAGGGGAATATGGAAATGGTTGGGTGATGGGCCGACTTGGGCGTTTGGTGCCGTATGGTTTTCCGTGCCAGGACGATCATCTTTTCCTCTCAAGCTCTCTTTACGGTGCTATGGCCGTTACGGTGCACAGGTGCTGCATGGGCCGGTGGTGACTTGACGTTCTTCTTTGGCGCGGCCGGCCAGCCGTTGGTCGTGTAAGTGTTGCTGATAACCTTGCCAACCGCCGCTTAAAAGATAGACGCTATGGATGCCGGCGGTCGCCAATTGGCGTTGGATGCGGTTGTTTTCGTTGCCGTTGGGTGTGGCAATCAACAGGCGGAAAAAGGGATCCGCGCGGTTGGTTTCCATCAAGGCCTTGAGTCGTTCAGGGGCTTGGAGATTGTCCATCAGGGGGATGGATTGGGTGTCGATCCCGGGGATTTCATCCGGAAGGGTGTCGGCTCCCACCGCGTCGATAATGAGCAGATGACCGCCGTATGCCTCCCGGGCCAGCAAATGCGGTGCAACCGTACTCAGGTGGTCCATGGCGAAGGGATCCCCTACCAGGGGGCCTCCCTGGGCCCGCCAGGACAAAAGACCTCCGGCCAGGATGGTGACCTGGAAGCCTTCGCGATTGAGGGTTTCGCAGGCGGCTGCCAGGCGGTCGAGGGAGAAGCCTTCGTTGACCAGCACAATGGGTTTGCTTTTGAGAAAGGATTTGATGCGAATGGCGTGCACGGCCATGTGGATCGAACCCGGAATGCGGAACTGCTCGAAGTCGGCTGCCGGGCGGACGTCGACCAGATGGATCGATTGTTTCTGGAGGCCGGACATGGCCCTGGCCACGGAGGTGGCCAGGGCCGGATTGATGGCCGTGGATGCCGCGGGGGATCGGTCCGGGTTGTCCGCCGCCCAGAGCAATGCCGGCAGTGTCAGGGCGACCAGGGCGGCAATGATAGGAAGCCACTGACCCAGGACAATGTTTCTGAAGTTTTTCATGGATACAATTCCTGGTTGCATTGTTCTCCGACCGGTCATGGCGTCGCCCCGCATCCGCCCGGATTCACTGGACCGATACGCCGCGAGATCAGGGTATACTCGTCGAGATCCTCGATGGGGTCGGTCCAATGGGTCTGGCCGGCATAATCGAAACGGAGCAGATAATTTCCGCCGGGCAAGTCGAAGAAGGCCCGGCCCTCGCCGTTGGTGACCCGGTAGTAATCCAGATCGGTGCCGTCCCCCGTGTGGAGATGGACGGATACGCCCGATGCGGGATTGCCGTTTCCGTCTTGAAGAAGAAATTCAATGCGTCCGCCACCGGCATGGAGGGTGATTTCGGCCGGGCCGTCCGCGGATACCGCCAGCGGATCGCTCCAATACTGGCTGCCGAACATATCGGCGCGGAAAACGTAGGCAGCGCCCACCGGCAGATGGAATTGGACCCGCCCCTGATCATCGGTGGTCCGGTAGGGGCCCTCGTATATCCGGTCGGCGCTGAGCAGATAAACCCGCACGTTCGGTGACGGCAGGGTCCCCGGGGTGGTCCCGGTATTACCGCATCCGCCGGTGCCGGAATCCAGGGCGCCTGGTCCGGCGGTCTGTACCACGAGCATATCCACCAATTCGTGTGGAATGGTGATTTCAGCGGCGGTTTGGATAGGTACCTGGATCACCTGGCTCCAGAACGGATGGCCGAGATGATTGACCCGCAGGCGGTACCGGCCGTTTTCCAGATCGAAGACCACCTGGCCATCGGCGTCAGTAATGCCATGGCGTTCCAGGTCGTTGCCGTTGTCATCGAAAAGGGCGCAAGTGATCCCGGCCAGGGGTTGGCCCGGTGCCTGCCACACGCTGAAGGTGAATGCGCCGCCACCGCCGGTGGAGATGCCGATGGGGCGGATCTGATCCGCAGCCAGGGTCGCGATACCGCTCCAGAAAGTGTCGTCCATGTATGCGGCTCGGAAGCGGTAGCTGCCTTCTGGGAGCCGGAACAGGCACTGGCCTGCGGCATCGGTGGTGGCGGTCAGGCCCAGCTCGGTATCGACGGCATCGAAGAGGGTCACCACCACGCCGGCGAGTGGTTGGCCGGCGGCGGTGACGGTGATGCGGGCTTCGGCCATGGGCACGCGGATGACCGGATCCTCCCAGGTGAACTCATCGGACCAGAAGGGACCGCCCAAGGTGTCGGCCCGGGCCATGAAGACGGCATCGGGCAGGTCGAAGATCACCCGGCCCTGGTCGTCACTGGTCTGGCCGATGCCCAGGTCGTCGCCAGTGACGGAGAACAGGTGGACATCGATGGCTTCGAGGGGTTGGAGCGCCTCTTGGAATTGACCGAGGACGGTCAGTTCGACCGCATGGTGGGGAAGCAGAACGGCAATGTTGCTGTCGCCCGCCAGGTGGATCGGTTCGCTCCAGAAATGGTGGCCCATGTAGTCGATCCGCGCCCGGTAGTCACCCACCGGCAAGTGGAAAACGACGCTGCCCGCATGGTCTGTTTCGCCCTGCAGGGCCATATCCGCACCGTCGGCATTGAAGAGCCGCACCGGGATGCCGGTTAACGGGGCTTGGGCGGATTGGCTCACCGTGACTTCCAGGCGGCCGCCGGAAGCGACCGTCACGTTTTGGTCGTCTCCGGTGATGCTGACCGTTGAGCTCCAATAGCTCCCCGCGTCGATGTCGGCCCGGAACTGGAAGGTGCCCCCCACCGGCAGATCGAACACCACCTGGCCGAGGCGGTTGGTGGTCAGGAAAAGGCCGAGGGGGTTGCCCGTATCGTTGAACAGGTGCACGGAGACGCCGGCGGCCGGGCCTTGGACGTCCTGGACCGTAACCGTGACCGCTGCCTGATCGACTATGATGGGAATGGTCCGGGTATCCGGCAGTGTCACGGTGGTGGACCAGAACGGCTGGCCGAGGTGGTCGGCGCGGAACCGGTAAATGCCTGCGGAAAAGGCTGCGGGTTCGAAGTGGGCCTGGCCGCCGGCCTCGGTGGTGGCGGTCAGGCCCGTTGCGTCGCCGCTCTCGGTGAAGGCGGTGACGGCGACACCTGCCAGGAAACTTCCTGAACCGGTGGTCACCGTCACGGCGATGGGGACTTCGGTAAAGGTGTAGGTCTCCGTAAAGATCTCGCTCTGGTTGCCCACGGTGTCGATGGCCATGAAACGCAGGGTTGTGTCGGCCTCGATGGCCAGCGCGGATCCGTCATCGTATGTCGGGGATCCGATGTCGGGTGCGCTGCCGTCCAGGGTGTAGTAGATGGCGGCCTCTTTGTCGGCGGCCAGGGTCACCTGCACCGGCGCTTCAAAGAGGCCTCCGGGCGGCGTGGCATCGGCCGCGGGCGGTGTGCGGTCGATGGTGACCGCCGCCGGGCAGTGGACGGTCACGTTGGCCGCCGCGTTGGCGATGACGGCGTGGATGTAATAGGTGCCTTCCAGTTGGCTGACGTCCCAGGTGTGGTACCCCACCCGGCCGTCGGGATCATCTTCCAGGTTTGCGGCGATGAGCACGCCGTCGGTACCGCCGGCGTCGGTGGTGTAGTAAAGCGCGATGGTGGCATCGCCGTCCGGGTCCGTATGGTGCCAGCGGACAATAATCCCCTGGGCATTGGTGTGCAGCGGCGACGCCGGGGCGATGAAGCTGAGCTGCGGCGGTTGCCGGGGACCGTGTACCTTGGCGAAGAAGGTGCCGGTTTCCGACCACTCGCCGGGCAGGCCGTGGTTGTCCACGGCCTGGGCGCGCCAGTAATACCAGGCGCTGGCATTCAGCGGCGATAGATCGTGCCAGGCTTGGGTGTCGCTGACGCCATGGGCGATGGGTCGGCTCAATTCCGGATCGGTAAATAGTTCGAACCGGTAGAACACCACGTCCTGGTCCGGGTCCCGCGCCGGGTGGACGGAGAGTACCGGCGTGGCCGTGGTCACCCAGGCGCCGATGCCGGGGTTGCGCAGTTCGGGGCGCTCCGGTTCTTCGTTGCGGGTGTTGACAAAAAAGCTTCCGGTGGTCCAGGGACTTTCAATGGTGCCGCGGCTGCTTTTGACCCGCCAGAAGTACCAGGTGTTTTCCGCCAACGCATCATGCGACCAGCGGGTGTGGGATGCGGTGGACGGCAGGGTATCGGAGACGATTTTGGCGGCGCTGGAGAAGGTGGGGTCGGTGTCCAGTTCGAAGATAAAAGCAATCTCCTGACCGTTGGCCTCGCCTCCGGGGGTGACGGTGAGGTCCACGTGGGTTTCGGCAATCCGGGCGCCCGCTTCGGGGTGAACCAGCAACGGCGCGGCAGGGGCGCTATTGGCGGTGTTGACCCAGAAGGTGGCCGGAGGGCTTGGGGTGGCAGCCCCGCGGCTATCCGTTGCCACGGCGCGCCAGTGGTAGGCGCTGCCTTCGGCCAGCTCCGTGTCCACGGCCCAGGAGGTACGGTGGTCGTCACCGGCGCCCAGAGCCCGGACGGCGGTCACCAGGGTGGTCATGGCCTCGTCGGCATAGATCTCGAAGTCGTAGGTGACCGTTTCACCTTCAGGGTCCCGGGCATTGGTGATTTCCAGCACGGGCCGGCTTCTATCCACGTCGTTGCCGTGGGTCGGGGCGCTGATCCCCGGGGCCGTCGGCGGATCGTTTTCGGTATCGACGAAAAAGCGGCCGTAGGCCCAGAGACTGCTGCCGGTGGCATTCGAGGCCCGCACCCGCCAGTAATACATGGCGTTGTCCACCAGAGGCGCCGGCACGCTCCAGTGGGCGGTGCCCGCTTCGGAACCATCGACGGTTCCGGAAAAGAGCATCTCCTTGAAGGCAAGATCGGCAAACAGCTCGAACGTGTAGATGATGGGGTCCTCCTCCGGATCGACGCCACCGGCAATCACCAACTCCGGGGTGAGGGTGTCCACAAACAGCTCGTCCAGGGGCGCCAGGATCACCGGCACACTGGGCACGCTGCTGGGGGTGGTGGGGTCGAAGCCGTTAAGATACTCGTCCAGATCGCTGATGCCGTCACCGTCGAAATCCCCGTTGCCGTCCCGGTCCAGCGTGCCGAAATGCTCCAGTTCCCAACTGTCCGGCAGGCCGTCGCCGTCGGTGTCATGTGGGGAGAGGATCTGGATGGCGGCCTGGCGGGAGGCTTCCAGGAGGCCGTCGGCGGCGAAGAATTGGAGGCTGTAGCGGCCGGCCTGTCCGCTGGCGGGAACCCAGTTGAAAATGCCGCTGCCGTCCTGCCGGTCGACGAAGGTGGCCCCCACGGGCAGGGGACCGGTAATCAACACGGGGGTGGTGCCATTGGAAGCCGTCGCTTCCACCAGGAAAGAGAGCTGTTGACCTTCGATGCCGGTGCGGTCCGGAATGAACTGGATTTCCGGCGGCCGGGGCATATCCGCCACGCTTTGCATAACAATGGTGTAGGCCCCGGTGGTGTTGTGGTCGAAAATATTGAGAAAGTACTGCCACGGACCGCTGCCGGCGCGCGTTTTGGAAAACCATACGTTTTGGGGCTTGATGCGTTTGCCGTCCGAACGGGTTGCCTCCCGGATCACCATGGCGCCCCGGGCGGGATCGGGCACTTGCGCATACATGAAGCCATCGGTGGGAGGCGTTGTCAGGCGATAGCCGCCGCCCACCTGATTGGCCAAGCCGGCACCGCCCGATTGATCGGTCACCAGCGTGTCGATATTGTCCGACTCGTAAACCCGATAAACATCATCGTCCTTGGCCAGAAAATCTTCTATATTGTCGCGGCCTTCGGCATCCACCAGCACACTGTGCACCAGAAAGTGGGTCCGCACGTCATCCTGACCGATCAGGGAGGTCAACTTGCCGCCCAACTCGGCGGCATGGGAGAACTCCGCTTCGAACCCCACGATGCGTCCGGACAGGGTGCAAGTCATAATCCAGCGGGCCACCCCGGCCTTTTCGGGCGCGATGTCGCCGAAATCGGCCAACAGGCTGTTGACGGCCGGCCGACCGTTGACACTGGTGCCATCGATCCGGAAACCGATTAACAGGTCCAACTCGTTTTCCACGATCCGCGGCTGGGCCGATTCCACCTTCAGTGAGCGGGCGACCCCATGCCCCTGATTGCGAATCCGAAGACCCAATTCAAAAGGCACCGGCGATTCGATGGTGCTGGTCCAGGGATCGTTGCCGTACACATCGGTGGGCATAAAATAGTCGAGCACCAACTGGGGCATGGGTTTGACATAGATGAAATCCGGGGTAACTTCGATGCGCTCGCTTTTCCCGCCTGCGGTGTAGGTCAGGGTGGCGCCGACAAAATAGAGCGTGCCGGCCTCGCGCCCGTTGGAAGCGCCCGGGTTGGGGATGATCAGCCAGTGGATGTCGGCTGACATTTCCGGGGCCACTGTGCCGCTGCCGGTGACATTGCCGATGTTTTGCATCGTGTCGACGCGGATGAAGAACAGGGCGCTGGTGCTTTCGGAATCGGAGGAGGCCGGAACCGGGTTGCCTTGTTCATCGGCGAAATGCACATCGACCGCCACGTTCTGCAAAGGGATATGGGACAAGCCGTTGTTGATCCGCATGTGGGCATCGAAGGCTTGGCGCTCCAGAGTCAACTCCTGGCGGATTTCGATTTTGACCGTGGCACACACGGCCAAACTCTCCCGCGGGGTCAGCGGGATGATTTGGAACGCTAAAACAGACCACAATACAATCAACGATAAACGGAGTATAAAGGCGCACCGGATCATGAAGCCTTCCCTTCTGCGATTCTCTTCCCGGATTTATTGTCCATGGTCGTCGCCACTGCACCCGCCATCCTGGGCTACCTTTTGGTCCGCGCGACCAACGGGCCGGCCTCGGAAACGGCGACAAACGGTATTTCGTGCAGGCCTTCGGACGGTCGTAAATAGTGAAAGACGACATATTGATGCTGATCGTTCATCAAGCGATTGCGTTGAGGATCGGCCACATGCCAGCGGCCGTCGTGGTGGAATTCGGCCCAATTGTGGTAATCGCCCAGATCCAGCACCGCACTTTGCGGACAAACGAAACCGCCGACGGCACGGGCCGGGATCCCGTTGGCCCGGCACAAGGCCACGAAAAGAAAGGCGAACTCAGTACAGTCACCCCGAAGATGTTCGAGAGCGTACAGCGCACCACGGGTTCGTTTGACATAACCGATGTAGTGAAGCTTTTCGCTGACCCATTGGAAGGTATTCCCCACGGTCCGCAGAGGGTCGTCCTCTTTGAGCGTCGCAGCCAATCCCATGATCAGGGGGTTGTCCGATTCGATGAAAGGTTCCGGTACCAGGTAGGGGGTCAAGTCCTCGTCTCCCTGTTGGCGGGAAATCTCCCAAAGATCGATGGCGCTGCGAATGGTAACGATTTTGGTGGCGAACGGCGGAAACAGTTCCCATTCGAAGAGGAGTGTTTCCGTATCGGATGGCGGGTGGTCAAGCGGGTTGGCCGGAAGTTGAAAGGTGTGATCGGATCGGATTTGCGCCCGCTGCTGAAAGGGGGTTTCCTCCGCCGGAACACCGACACGCACCGAAGCGTTTCGGAGTAGCTGATTGGTCATGTTCTGGATCGTAACGCTGTAACTCAGATGGATTCTAACCGGCGGCGGCGGCGCGCCGGACTTCAACACGAGAGTCAGTACTGCCGCGGCCGACAGCACGACAAACGTGACGAGCATCAGTACTGCTATCTTGCGTTGCAGCAGAGACATACCTCACCATCCCGGAAAATTTATCCCGGTGCACTTTAAATGCACAAAAGTCTGAACCCAATTCAGTTCAGAGTCAATCCACTGCGAGAATGAAGCCTATCATGTCATACTAATTATAACCTGCGGGGGATGACTCCGCGAAGAGTCACCCGTTCGATACTTTATTTCGACAGCCAACGCAACCCCTTTTTTTTCTATTTCTTGGGGGTGCACTATTTTCGACCATCCAAAACTCATGGCGGAAGTCTTAAGAAAAGTGTTTTTTTGAATATAGAAGTACTTTTATTTCCCGATCCGCCACCGCACAGTTAGCGAATAATAACCGGCGGTAGCGGGTCGAAAGCGTCGGCCGAAAAGCAGGCAGGGTAAGAAAAAGTACATTCTTCGCAACCCACCGTCACACCGTCTTATCTGGATTTGATTTATGAAGTTAATGAAGTTAGGAGCATCCCTAAAGCCCGCAGGTGGGTTCGCAGCTTCGACCTGACAGATGGATGGATTGGATGGTCGCCAGGCCTTCGGGCAGACGGTCCGGGGGACCGGGCACGGCGATGAAATCGGCGCGGTGGCCAGGGGCCAGGGCGCCGCGGTCTTGCAGGCCCATGAGGTGGGCGGCGTTGCGGGTGGCGCAGCGGATGGCTTGGGAAAGACTCAGGCCGGCGGTCATCAGCAGGCGCAGTTCCTGTCTTACGGCATGGCCGTGGTGCACGCCCTGGCCGCCGGCGTCGGTGCCCAGGGCGATGGGGACGCCCAGATCGCGGGCCTGGCGGATCTGGTCCAATTGGTGGTCCAGGGTGCGGCGTGCGATATCTTTTTGCTGCTGCGTCAGCCCCCGGGCTTTGGCCAGGGCGGCCATGGGGATGGCGGTGGGCACCCAGGTGACGGACTGGTCGGCCATGCGGCGCAGGTTGTCCGGGCCCATGAAGTAGCCGTGTTCGATGGAGTCGCAACCGGCTTCCAGGGCCATGCGTACGGCGATGTCGCCGTTGGCATGGACCATGACCGGTTTGCCGGCGGCGTGGGCGGCCCGGATTGCCACGCGCAGATCCGTTCCTGAGAATTGCGGACCCCCTTGGGGCCCGCAGCGTGCCAGGCTGTTGATGCCCGACTGGAGCAGTTTAAGGTGGTCGATGGCCGGCAAGTAAGGCGCAAGGGCATCGGCCAGGGTTTGGCCCTCCTGCGGATGGCGGCCAATCATGGTGCCGTAGCGGCCAAAGGCGTGCCACGCCCATCCAGGGCTGAAAACCGTGATGGCCTGTTCGACCGGAGGCGGACAATGCCGCTTGCAATGCAGCACCTCCCCGCCCCTGTCGCCACCGTCGCGCACGGCCACCACCCCGCATTGCCATTGGTCGCGCAGGTGGCGCGCCACGGCGGCGCGCACCGCTTCTGGGGCGGCGTTGAGCTGGGCGCTGCGGGCCTGTGGGTCTACGGTGCCGGAGAAGGCCAGGTGCACGTGGGCATCCATGAGTGCCGGCAGCACGGTGACGCGGGAGAGGTCCAAAGCCCCGGCGGCCCCGGCATCGGTGTCCGGACCGATGGCGGCGATGCGGCCGTCGTGCACCGCCATAGCGACGTTGTGTTGCACCGGTCCGCCCAGGCCGTCGATGAGCCAGCCGATGCGCAGCCACAGGCTCTGCGTCGGGTTGGCCGCTGGAGGGCTCATGATTGCGGCGGGGCCTCTATCAGGGTGCGGCGCAGCAGATCCAGGGCGATCATGGCGAAGAGCCGCTTGTTCATCAGCCGCTGACCGAACGAGAGGGTCACGGTGCGGCTGCGGGTGCCTTCGGGGCCGTCCAGGCCGATGCACAATGTTCCCACTGGTTTTTCCGGTGTGCCGCCGTCCGGGCCGGCGATACCCGAAGTGGCCAGGCCGAAGGTGGCGCCGGCCAGCCGGCGCGCGCCACGGGCCATCTGCCGGGCGGTTTCCTCATGCACGGCGCCGTGTTGGGCCAACGTCTCGGGGGTCACCCCCAGCACCTGGATCTTGCTTCCGTTGGCGTAGGTTACGGCCGAAAGCAAAAAATAGTCGGACGATCCGGCATTGTCGGTCAGCCAGTTGCCGATCAGGCCGCCGGTGCAGCTTTCGGCCAGCGCCAGGGTCGCCTGCCGCTCGCGCAGCAGCGCCCCCACCTCTTCGGCCAAGGTGCGCTCGTGCTGTGAAAAAACGTTGATCCCCAATTGATCGACGACCCACCGGGTGGCATTCTCCAGGATTTGACGGCCCTGCGCTTCTTCCGGGGTATTGAGGTAGAGCTTGACCTGGATCTCGGGAAACTTGGCGCGCAACCCCAGCTTGATGGCGGGAAAGTGGCTGTGGATGGGGGCCACCTTCTCACCCACGACACTTTCGGGCAACCCGAAAGTGGAGACCACGCGGGTGAGGCGAAAGGTGC
>JAGTVD010000533.1 GCA_018224505.1 Desulfatitalea sp.
CCGCAATGGGGTTTTAGTGACGCTTGGGGGGTGTGCGCAGGGTTGTTCGGCCCGCACTGTCTGAACGCAGTGAGTTTGCGGGCCTACCCGGAGCACACCCCTTAGCGTCACTTGAACCCCGTTGCGTGCAGCGCCACACCCCCGCTGCCGGGGGCACCGGCTTAACGACCACTGCGGTAAGCCGCGCCATCCCTTTGGCGTATATGCGATTGCCCTGACACGACGAAACCGCACATTGCCCTCCAGCGCCAATGGGATTATAATAACACGACATATTTCGGATACAATGACCTGGACAAAACTGCCATCATGGAAAATATTAAAACGATATCCGCGTGATGGATCAATTGAAACCGAACGCTTAATTGAACGCTATTGCCCATGCGCTTGCTTCTCGTCGAGGATGATATCAAAATCGCCGCCTTCGTCATCAAAGGGCTCAAGGCGGCGGGTTTTGCCGTGGACCATGCCACCGACGGTTTACGGGGATTGGACCTGGCGTTGGGGGAACCGTACGATGTGCTCATAGTGGATTTGATGCTGCCAAAGCTGGACGGGCTTTCGGTGATTGAACGGTTGCGTCGGGCCAGGATTAAAACCCCCGTTATGATTCTCAGTGCCAAAGATTCCGTCGATGACCGTGTCAAAGGGCTGGAGACCGGCAGCGACGACTATCTGCCCAAGCCTTTTGCCTTCGCCGAGTTGCTGGCCCGGGTGCAAGCCTTGATGCGGCGGGCGGCTGGAACGGCGGAGTCCAACCGGCTGATCGTCGGCGATTTGACCCTGGACCTGGTGACCCGGGAGGTGACCCGGGACGGACGGCGGATCGACCTGCAGCCCCTGGAGTATGCCCTGCTGGCCTACCTGATGCGCAACACGGGCAAGGTGGTGTCCAAGACCATGATCATGGAACATGTGTGGCACTACAATTTCGATCCCCAGACCAATGTGGTGGAAGCGCGCATATGCCGCTTGAGGGATAAGATCGACCGGGGCTTTGCCGACAAACTGCTGCACACCGTGCGCGGGGTCGGCTATGTCCTGCGGCAGGAGTCGTAAGGTGGGGCGGTCCCTGGCTTTCCGGCTGACGCTCTGGTATGCGACGATCTTCGCCCTGTCCGCGGCGGTGGCGTTTTCCCTGTTCTATGTCTTGATTGCCAAAACCATTGACCAGCGCACCGATGCCGATCTGCTGGCCCATGCCAATCAATTGGCCCAGATTCACGCCCTGGAGGGCGACGGGATGTTGCAGCGGGCCGCCATGCTCCAGGCCCAGGCGGCCGGCGAGAAGAAAATGTTCTTTCGCCTGCTCTATCCCAGCGGCCTTGTTTTCTCTTCCTCCAATATGCTTCACTGGGGCAACGTGGGCCTGGATCGCAACGCGGTGGACGCACTCTTCGAGGGGCATCGCCACAGCCTGGTGACCCAGGTTCCGCCGGGGCGAACCTTTAAAGCAAGGGTGCTTTACATGCGCCTGAGCGGCAACATCATTCTGCAGTTGGGTGCTTCCCTCGAAGAAGAAGCCCGCCTGCTGCAAACTTTCGTGCGGATTTTTCTGTTCACCATGGCCGGGTTGCTGGTGCTGGGGGTCGGCGTGGGGTGGTTCATGGCCCGGCGGGCTTTGTCGGGCGTTGAATCGGTCACCCGCACCGCCCGGCAAATTTCCGAAAGCGACCTGGATACCCGGGTGCCCCTGCGCCATCGTTACGACGAGATCGACCGGCTGGCCATCACCTTCAACCAGATGCTGGATCGTATCCGTCGTCTGGTCACGGGCATGCGTCAGATGAACGACAACATCGCCCACGATCTGCGCAGTCCCATCGCCCGCATCCGGGGCCTGGCCGAAGTGACGCTCACCCATGAGCCCAGCGTGGAGGCCTACGGTCAGATGGCTGCCAGCACCATCGAAGAGTGTGACCGCCTGCTGGACATGATCAACACCATGCTCGCCATCGCCCGCACCGAAGCAGGGGCCGGTCAGGCGGCTTTCAAAATCGTGGATATGGCGGCTCTGGTGCGGGCCGCCTGTGATCTGTTCCAACCATTGGCCGAAGACAAAGGCATCGCGCTGCAATGCGCGGCGGATGAACCGTGCCGGGTCGACGGTGACGAATCCATGTTGCAACGCATGCTGGCCAATCTTATCGACAACGCCATCAAGTACACCGATGCCGGCGGTAAGGTCACGGTTGCGGCCGGAGCGGATCAGGGCGGTGTCCGCCTGATGGTGACGGATACCGGCATGGGCATCGCCCCGGCTGATCAAAATCGGGTGTTTGACCGCTTTTATCGCGGCGACCGGAGCCGTTGCCAGGCGGGCGCCGGACTGGGCCTGAGCCTGGCCCAAACCGTGGCCCAAGCCCACGGCGGCCGGATCAACCTCCAGAGCGCACCGGGCCAGGGCAGCACCTTCGAGGTACAGCTGCCCGCCAGCGGGTAAAACCCCAATCGGGATGAAACCAAACCGTGTCTATCCCAGGGCGGATCGCCCGATTACCAAATGGTAATGTTGGGATCATGTTCCCGTCATCTGGATGCTATATAGTCGGTCCATAACAGGATGATCATTACGTTCATACCGCCGTATACAACAGGAGGATCGCAACATGCGCAAAGTGACCTATACGTTCCTGACTTTAATTCTAAGCCTTGCCTTGCTGATACCCGCGGGCATCGGTGCAACCAGCGACCGGGGCGAGTCGATCATTATGGTGCCGGCCAATTTCTCGGAGCTGGCCGAAATGGCCCGCACCGGGGTCGTCAACATCCGCACCGAACGCACCATCAAAGACGGCGGCCGCGTCTTCAGACACTTTTTCGGCGACCCCTTCGGGGGCGGCCAGCGGCGCCATCCATTCGAGGAGTTCTTTGGTCCTTTTTCCGAGCAGCCCCAGCGGGATTACCGCCAGCGCAGCCTCGGGTCCGGGTTCATCATCGACCATGAGGGCTTGATTGTAACCAACAACCACGTCATCGACAATGCCGATCAAATCAAAGTGCGGCTCTATAATGGCGATGAATACGATGCCGAGCTGATCGGCCGCGACCCCAATACCGATTTGGCCCTGATCCGGATCAACGGTGCCAAGGACCTCAGTCCGTTGGTCCTGGGTGATTCGGAAGAGCTCAAGGTGGGCTCCTGGGTGGTGGCCATCGGCAGTCCCTTCGGCCTCGAGCAGACCGTCACCGCCGGTATCGTCAGTGCCAAAAAGCGCGTGATCGGCGCCGGACCCTACGACGATTTCATCCAGACCGACGCCTCGATCAACCCCGGCAACAGTGGCGGTCCGCTTCTGGACCTGCGTGGCCGGGTGGTGGGCATCAACACGGCCATCGTTGCCAGCGGCCAGGGGATCGGGTTTGCCATCCCCATCAACATGGCCCAAACCATTGTCGCGCAACTCAAGGACAAGGGTGAAGTCACCCGCGGATGGCTGGGCGTGGGCATTCAGGACCTGACCCCGGAACTGGCCGAATACTATGGCCTCGAACAGCGCAAAGGGGTTCTGGTGACCCAGGTCTTTGAAGGCGATCCGGCCGACAAGGCGGGTGTGAAACAAAACGACATCATTATCTCCATCAACGACCAGCCAGTGGCCACCGGCCGGGAACTCTCAGCGATCATCGCCAATACCCCCGTCGGTGAAAAGACCAAAATCACCCTCTTTCGGGAAGGCCGGCAACGCACCCTCACCGCCACAGTGGCCAAACGCGAAGACCAGGAAGTCACCGCCGCCGTGGAGCAGAAAGAGAGTGACGCTCTCGGTCTGCAAGTGGCCGATATTTCTCCCGAGCGCGCCCAGCAGTTCGGCCTGGACAAGGATGAAACCGGCGTGTTGGTCGTGGAGGTCGAAAGCGGCGGCCGCGCCGATCAATCCGGCGTGCGCGCCGGCGACATCATCAAGGGCATCAACCGCCAAAAGGTGGAAAACCTCAAAGCGTATCAGGCGTTGATGAAAAAGGCCGACAAGCAGGAAGAACTGCTGATGCTGATCCTGCGCCGCAACGAAGGCTTGCGTGCCGTCCGCATCATGCCCTGACGCTTCCAAGCTTCTCCATTCCCCCCATACCCGCGACCACTGGAGGGTGTGCCGCAGCATGGCGGCACACCCTCGAAGATTTACACACGTTGGGCACCACCGCCGTCCGTTCGACCAATTGGGACATGGCGCCATCCACTTCCATCCAGTTCATGGCCCGCATGGCCGCCAATGGGTCCGCTTTACCGTCCACGCCCAGTATGGTCGCCAACTCTTCGCCCTGGGCTTCGGCAGCGGCCAGCGGGGTGGTTTGGCGCGGATACATGCCGGATTGGATGATGGCCTTGTGAAACAGGCCGGCGGCCAGGGGGGAGGGCAGCAGGTGCTGCACCTTGCCGCCGCCGCCCGATTCGCC
The DNA here is from genome assembly GCA_018224505.1 of Desulfatitalea sp. Taxonomy (GTDB): domain Bacteria; phylum Desulfobacterota; class Desulfobacteria; order Desulfobacterales; family Desulfosarcinaceae; genus Desulfatitalea. The sequence goes on from JAGTVD010000533.1 coordinate 4,399, forward strand.
GAAGATGGTGACATTGTCC
>JAGTVD010000534.1 GCA_018224505.1 Desulfatitalea sp.
CTCTTGGTTACCATACGGGCGCTGTGCCGGCACGGGTTGGGTCTCAAACAGATACCATATCCAGGAATGACAGATGACCGTCGGCAGAGGCGTTGGCGGGACGCCTATTCCCGGGTGGATGTCTGCTTGTGGATGTACGCTTCGGACGACGCGGCAGCCTCCCTGACGTCATCGGACACTGAATCCGAAGGCAAGTGCGTTTCGACCGGCGCCGATGTTGAGTGATGCGCGTGAGGCTTGAGTGATTCAATATCATTTTTCATGACCACGATGGCTTCGGCCTGGGAGTTGATGGTCTCCTTGAGCTTCTTGATGGTCTTGCCGGACTTGAGCCGTGCCAACACACCAAACAGATAGGCAATCAGCCATCCCAACAGGAACATAAAGGCGAAAAACAGCACGAAGGGCAACTCGGGGGTTTGGTAACTGGCAAAGGCGAGATCAATGGTAAGCCGTTGCCCGTCCATGAGCAATGCCTTGTTTTGATAGACGATCAACCCGAGAAAACCGAGGATAATGATCCAAAAGATCAGTTTTATCTTCTTCATGCGGATCCTCCATGATCCTTGAATGGGGCGGCACTGCGGCCTGTCACTCCCTGGGCGCTAATTTGCGCTGATATTTACAGGTCAGGCCGTTAAAACTCAACCTTTTTTTACGCGAACCCTAACTCAGCGGCACGGTTTCCACCTCTCCCCACGCCCCCAGGGCTTTGCCCACCACCACCAGAACACCCCGCACACCCGGCACCCGTTGCGCCCACTCGATGCCGTGCTGGATATCCGCGGCGGTGTGTACCCGATTGCCCAATGCCGTGGCAACGGCATCGGCCAAAGCGCACGAGGCCGAGAGCACGCACACCGCATCCGCTTTGCCAAGACTCAAGGAGTGCCCCACCGATCCGGATGAGGTGCAGACCGCCCGTAAGCCTTGGGCAGGATCGATACGCAAGCCGACTTTGAAGCTCAGCGGGGATGGACCGGCGTATACACCGATCGTCAGCGGCCGCAGCAGATCGAAAAAAATATCCCCACCGTTTTCCACAATAATTTCCGGCGACCATTGCAGTAGATGGCGTCCCACCTGTTCGGCGACGGCACCGGCCACTGCGGCCATGGGACCGACTCCGGCCAAACTGGACGCCGCGATCATGGCACGCACAATCGGCGGGGCCAATGGGTCATCCGCCCAGGGGTGCAAAGTATGCAGGAAGTCAGGGTACCGTTCGATATACCGCTCCAGATACCCGCGTTGGGTCATCACGGCTTCACGGGCGGCGGCGGCTACCGATACCGCACTGTAAATGCCCAGATCGGTCTCCTGCACGGCAACCCGTTCGGCGTGCAAATGACTTCGCACCCGCTGGCGATAGGTCCGTTCCTCAAAGGGCGTAACGGGCGGTAAGATATTTGAGGCGGTCATAGAATGACTATATATCCACGATCTCCGGTCGCAAGGCGGCCGGGCATTGGAGCAGAAAATAGCGATCGGTCATCCCGGCAATGAAATCGCGCACAATCTCGGCATGCTGGTGACTCTGGATATACGCATCCGACATATCCGACAAGAATCCGCTGAAGATTCGGGAACGTTGGTTGCCCTGGCGCAGATCTTCCATGTAGGTCTCGAACAACAGATCGAACACGGTTTGAATGGCGTCGGCATGTCGCTTGATGACCGGATTGAGATAAATGCGCTCCAGGTTGAACGTTTTAAGTTGTTTCAAGGCCAGGGAAACGCGGTCGCTCATGGCAATATGCGGTTGCTCATGACTGCGATGAATAATGTCCGTCACCAGATTGTACACAATGGTGCCGTTGGTGTTGCCCAACATCTCTGAAACATCCCGGGGGATGTCCGACCGTTTTATGACGTTCAGACGAATGGCATCCTCCAGATCCCGCCCGATATAGGCGACGGTGTCCGCCATGCGCACCACACAACCCTCCAAGGTCATGGGCATGAGGGGGGACTCCGGGACGGCCTTTTTGCGCTCGATATCCGAATGCAGGGTTTCAAAGGTCTTGTCCCGCTGTGGTGTCAACACCTGGTTATGAATCTCCCCGTCGTGGCACAAGATGCCATCCAGGGTTTGCAGAGAAAGGTTCCACCCTCGCCCTTTGCGCTCAACACGATCGAGGAACTGGATGCTTTGCACGTTGTGCAGGAAATGGCCGATGCCGGCGGCAGCGCACAAGCGGCTCAGATGACGCTCCCCGTCATGACCGAAAGGCGTGTGACCAATATCATGTCCCAACGCGATGGCCTCGATCAGATCTTCGTTGAGGCCTAAGAAACGTCCGATAGTCCGGGCTATTTTGGATACCAATTGGACGTGCAGTACCCGATGGGTGATGTGATCATTGCGAATCAGATAGAACACCTGGGTCTTGTCGATATAACGCGTGTAGGCACTGGAGTGCATAATACGATCGGTATCCAGCGCATAGGCCTGGCGATAGCCGGAACGGACCTTCTCTTCGGGTTCGCGGCGCAGGGCCCGGGCGCTCGGTGCCGCAAACGCGGAAAAAAGGGCTGTCTCCCGATCATTCAGGGAGGCCTTCAGGTCGGCCAGAAGGGTCAGCGTTTCAGATGGTTCCATCGGTGATGAATTGCTCCAGCAGTCTGTTGTAATCGATTCCGGCCCGACGAAATCCTTCACGGCCATATTTCATATTGGCCTCCAATAC
>JAGTVD010000535.1 GCA_018224505.1 Desulfatitalea sp.
CTTCGGGCGCATTCAGCCATGGTGTGCCGATCAGGCGAACTATTTCACGGCCGGCCGCTTTGTGTCAAGCATGCCGCTGCTTGTCCGACGATTCCCGGTGGAAGGCACTCGGTGAAGGCACTCGGTGTTTGGCAACGGGTCGCTTAAGGAACGGTTTTCAAGGTGAAGTCCCATAGCGCCCCAGCATCCGAAAAAGGATGCCACAACAATTCGTTGTGGCATCCAATCGGTTTGGCCGACCCATTTTTCGACAAATGGGTCGGCCAATCTTTTTAACAATGAAGCCGTCGATGGACAGGGATGATGCGGCCATCACTCCTGATTGCGCGGATCACCATGACCGCTCCGCAATTCCGGGCTCAAAGCACCGTTAGTCGTTGGTGTATTTGAAGGACAACAGCACCCTTGCCCGAAAGGCTGTCACCTTGCCGGCTTCCAATTTCATGTCCAGCTTGCTCACCTCGGCAATGCGTAAATCCCGCAATGTCTTACCGGCTGTGTCAACCGCATTGCGCGCCGCATCCTCCCATGAATTGGGACTCGTACCAATCAGTTCGATCACTTTGTAGACACTTTCTGTCATGGTCGCCTCCTTTGGGTTATGGGTGGGGTTGGTCCGTCAGCGCCATCTATCGAACCGTGGTCAAAGACCATGGTGCCACAGATGGGAAAAGCCATCAACAGCGATGCAAATCACGATGTGACATGGCGATTTGCCATCTTTCTGAATCTACGTTGGAACGGAAACGGTTACCAGTTCAGTCGAGTATGTCCGTACTCAAACGCGCGCGTTTCGCTATTCAGTCCGCTTGGAACTGTGTTTCGGGAAGTGGAACGGTTTGTTCGGCGCATGGGCCATCATGTGGATCGACCCAATCCTGATGAATAAAGTAGTGCATGCTCCCCCCCCGTGTCAACTGCCAACATAAGATCATCCAGGACAATCGCATATGCACCAGAGCGATGGACGCGGCGTTTGTGACTATCGAGCCGGTGATCCGGGCTGAGTCATTGGGGCAAAAAGACCTTGCCTGCACCTGATGGATCGGGCAACATAGCGAGCGACTCTTTTGCTTGGAGCCGAATGGGTACGGGCTCGATATTTACCCCCAAGTTGGGGTTTATGAAGGAGCGATATGGCCGCAGGTATCTATCGAAAAATGGGCTTAGCGGCCCTGATCATGACGGCCTCGGTCTTTTTGAGCCGTGTGCTGGGCGTGCTGCGCGAGTCGGCCATCGCTGCCCTGGGCGGCGCCAATACCGCTGTGGATGCTTACAAAGCCGCCTTCGTTTTGCCTGAAATCCTGAACCACCTGCTGGCCAGTGGTTTTCTCTCCATCACCTTCATCCCTATCGTGGCCCGCTATCTGGCCAAAGGCGACGAGGCGGGCGGATGGCGCATCGCGTCAACCATCCTGACCATTTTGGGGCTGTTGCTGACCTTGCTGACGGTGGCGGCCATGGGTTTGGCGCCCCATTTGATCTCCCTGGTGGCGCCCGGCCGGACCGATCCGGAGTTTCATGCCATGGCGGTGCGCATGACGCGCATTCTGTTGCCGGCCCAACTGCTCTTTTTCGCCGGCGGGATCTTCATGGCGGTGCAGTTCGCCCGGCAACGATTCATGGTGCCGGCCCTGGCGCCACTGATCTACAATTTGGGAATCATCGGCGGCGGGCTGCTGCTCTCATCCCGCATGGGGGTGGAAGGATTCGCCTGGGGCGCGTTGGCCGGCGCTTTGGTAGGCAATTTCCTGCTTCAACTGCTCGGTGCCAGACACGCCGGTCTGCGCCTCACGCTCTCGCTGGAGTGGCGCCACCCCGATTTGCGACGGTATATACTTCTGACCCTGCCGCTGATGCTGGGGCTGACCATGACCTTCTCCACCGAACTTTTTTCAAAACTATTCGGCAGTTATCTGCCGGCGGGCGCCATTGCCCAGATTGACTACGCGTGGCGGATCATGCTGGTGCTGGTGGCCTTTTTCGGACAGGCCGTCGGTGTGGCCGCCTACCCTTTTATGGCCCGGCTGGCGGCGCAGAATCAATTGGAAGAGATGAATCAGTTGCTCAACAACACCCTGCGGTACCTGGCGCTGGTAGTGCCGGTATCGGCCCTGGTATTCGTTTTGCGCCACGAAATCGTGCGGGTGCTTTTTGAGCGACGGGCCTTCTTGCCGGACGATACCCAGGCGACGGCCATGGCCCTCTCCGGCATGCTGGTGGGCGCCGCCGCCTTTGCTACCCAGACAGTGGTCAACCGCGGCTTTTACGCTACGGGCAACACCTTGCTGCCATCGATCTACGGCACGGCGGCGGTCGTTGCCAGCTTGCCGTTTTACTGGCTTGGCCTCACCACATTGGGAGTGCTGGGTGTCGGCCTTGCCATTTCCTGCTCGGCCCTGCTCCAGGTCATGCTGCTCTACACGGTCTGGAACCGCCGCAGTCAAAACACCGGCAGCCGGGAAGTTTACATCTTCTACGGCAAGTGTCTGCTGGTGACCCTGCCGCTGGCCGGCGCCCTGCTGCTGAGCCACCACCTGCTGCTGTCCTGGATCGACACCACCGCATTCCTCGGCAACCTGGCGATGATCGCAATCCATGGCGTACTCTTCATCCTGATAATGGCCATGGCCACCTGGGCATTGAATATGGAGGAAGCCAGAACCCTCTGGCGCCGGATAATAAAACCCATCAACCGAACAACCAATTAACCAAACAACCAAGCAACCAATCAACTAAACAACCGAACAACCAAGAAACCAATCAACCAAACAACCGAACAACCGAACAACCAATCAACCGAACAACCAATCAACCGAAAGGCAACCCCCAACCATGACGGCTACGCCAACCCCCCGGATCAATGCCCGTCGCTTGCAGCAATTGCTGCGGAAAATGGTCAACATATACAGCCCCACCGGTAAAGAAGAAGATCTGGTGGATTTCGTCTACAACTACATCAAGCGTCACGGCCTGCCCGTGGTGCGCCAAATGGTCAGCGACGGCCGCCACAACCTGATTGTGGAGCCGGACGACGTCGAAGCCCAACTACTGCTCATCGGACACCTGGACACCACGGAAGCCTACGATCTGGACACCTCCGAATTCAGCCAGGATGGCGACGAAGTGTTCGGACTGGGCAGCGCCGACATGAAGAGCGGCTGCGCGGCCATGGTGGAAACCTTTCTGACCTTGTGGGAAAA
>JAGTVD010000536.1 GCA_018224505.1 Desulfatitalea sp.
AACTGCTCCACCGCGTTCACCACCACCCAACTGCTGTGGCGATACATGCGCGGCAGGTAGTCGGGCGCCTTTTGGTCCACGGTGATGCAAAAGGTTCTGACGCCCGCCTGCCTGGCTTCGAGCAGGGCCTTGCGGGTGTCTTCGATGGCGTGGCGGCCGGCGTACTCTTTATCCACCGGCTTGCCGTCGCTGATGAGGATGATCAGCCGGGTGTGCTCCTCGCGGCCCTTGAGGATGGCGGTGGTATGGCGCAAAGCGGCGCCGTCGCGGTTTTCCAGGCCACAGGCGATGCCGGCGATGCGTTGGCGGACCGCCTGGCTGACGGCATTTTCGAAATCCTTGATGCGATAGAAATCCACATTGTCCCGGTTGTCACCGGAAAACCCGTAAATGGCAAAGGCATCGCCGATGGACTGGAGCGCCTCGGACAGAATGATCAGCGCCTCCTTTTCGAATCCCAGCGTATCCCCCTTGGTGCTTTTGCTCATGTCCACGAGGATGGCCACGGCGATGTCGCGCTGCCGCTTTTCGGTTTGCTGGTAGCAGTTTTCCGATGGGGGCAGACCGACCCGGCGGTCGATGAGGCTTTCGATGGCCGCATCCAGATCGATCTCTTCGCCGTCGGGCTGGCGGGTGCGCCGGGCCAGGGCTTCGGGCCGCATGCGTTGGAATTCACGCCGCACCCGCTTGAGCAGGCCGGTGTGTTTGGCCAAAGTCCGGGTGTAAAAGGCAGGGTCCCCGGCCGGGACCGCCTGCTCACGGATGCGGCACCAGTTGTCCCGATAGTCATTCAATGCATCGTCCCACTCGGGGTAACGGCGGGTGCCCTTTTCCGCCTCCAGGGGCGCGCCGGAGGACACGGCGCTGTCGGCATGGTGCAGAAAGGTATCGATCTGGTCCGGTCGCATGCGCCGGGTCTGCTTTTCGATATCATTGGGGGTGAGCCCTTTTTCCTTGAAAAGCCGCCGCAGCAACTCCTCGATGCGCGTGGCGGAAAAGGTCATACCATCGCTGGGATCACTGGCACCCTGCTGGTCCGCGGAGAACCGGGCCTGGCGGTGATCCTCGGCTTCGGCGGCGCTCTCCAGGGATTTGCGCCGGCCTTCGGCGCTGTGGCGCGCATGGGGCACCCGGCTCTGACGAGGCGCTTGACGAGCCCGGGTCGGCTTTTCACGGGCGGCTTCGCCTTTGGTCTCGGCGCCGGCGGCGGTGGCCTGCTGCTGGCCCTCCTGGCGATGCATGCGGTCCGACAGCTCCCTGGCCGTCTGGGCAAAACTGCCGATGTTGCGGTGCATCTGGTCCGGATTCATGCGCCGGTCGGTGGATTGAACCGGTCGGTAGGTGTCGCTGAAAGCACCATCGATCGTTTCGTAGAGTGCAATCGCCGCCGCCAGCGTATGTTCGAAGGTGGCCTCCGGATGATCCAGGGCCGATGACTGGGTGGCGGCCTGGGCCAGGATTGCCGTTTCGGCCGCCGGCAGGTCAGAGACCGGCGGACCGGCTGAAAGAAACCGGGTGATGCGCTCCACCGCCCGCTGCTTACCATTGCGGATGCGGTCGGGGGCGGCGCGCTTTTTCAAATCGTGCCGCTGGACCATCTCAATGGGGGCCGCCAGGCCGGGGTATTCCCGCTGCAAGCGCCGGGTGATGCGATGGTCCTCCAACAGCCGCACCAGATCAGCCGCCAGTCGGGGTTCCGGAAACCGCTGGTAAAAGCGGTCCAACAGATTGTCCGGCGCGTCATCGGCCGGCACGCGGCCAAACCGCCGCACCACGCGTTCCAGCAGCGGTTGGAGACGCCGATAATCCAAATCGAAACTGCCGAACTCCAGATGCGCCTCCAGATGGGTGGCCATGACCTTGTAGTAGATGAAATTGTCGGCGTCCGATTCGAATTCACGCACTTTGGCAGGCAGCACGATGTGGCGCGGACCGATGTCCGGACGCGGACCGGCCTCGATGGATAAACGAAAACCGAGCAGCGCCGCCAGATAATTGAACAGCACCGGCTTGATGGTTTCCAGAGGCAACCCCTGGGGAATGGTCTCCATGAAATCGGCAAAGGAGAGGCCTTCACCGGCAGCGAAACGGACGGCCTTGTCCGCATCGATGGCCGCCAAGGCCAGGGCCTCGGCCGCAATCCGTCCCAGACCGTCAAAACCCGCTGCGGCCAGGTGCGTGGCGGCCCGCGACACCAGTTGCCGGGCGATGGCCTGGTTGTGCTGCGCAATGCCGGAGGCGAGCGAATATACTCTGGCCGGCATTTCAGGGCCGCCCAGGGCGATGAGCCGATCGATCTGATCCGGGCACCCTTTGAGACCGGCAATGGCCCCGGGGCCGTCGGTCGCGGCCACGGCCGCCCAGAACCGGGCAATTCCCAGCAAGGTCGCCTGGTCGGTCACAGCCAGAATCGTGGCGCTGATGTCCAGCAAGGCCAAAGCCTCGAGCGGATCCCGGCTGGCCGCGGCGAGCACCTGGGGACCGATGGCGGTCAAGGCCGTTGCATCGCTCCGGAAGATGATTTCCGGCGCCTTTTCCAGCAAGCGTACCGCCACGGACCAATGGATTGCCGCCGCCTGTTCGGTCAAGTCCAACACCATCGCAATCAGTGGCCGCCCCCCCATGGGCATCAAACGGTCCACGACAGCGGCTGTTTTTTCCAGAAGGCCCACGGCACCGTAAACGTTTTGACCGGCAATGGCCAGGCCGAGGGCCGCCACCCGCGCCACCCCCGCCTCGCCCATGCGGTCGAGTACAGCCGGCGCCACCTTGATGAGCGCATCGGCGGTGGTCCAACTGCTCTGCGAGAGGTCAGCCACAGCCCGGCCAAAACGCGCCAGGCCCTCTAAACCGATACGCACTATCAGTTCGGGACTGTTTTCCAGCAATTGATGCGCGATCATGGGATTGCTGCCGGCAGTGCGGCGCGCCAGGGCGTAGATAGCCCCGACCCGCTGGCGATCACCGGTGGCCAGCAGTCGATCCACCAGCCCCAGACTCTGTTCGGGAAACCGCACCGCCACACCCGAACCACCACGGGCCATGGCGCTGCAGAAACCACCGAATGCCCAAAGGCCGGCCGCACCGAGCCGGTCGAACAGCGCCGGGCTACGCTGGATGTAGGCAGCCGCCGTCTGGGGGCAATGACGGGCAATGGTCCGGCCCACGCTCGCGGTACGCGCCAACCCCGACATGCCCATGCGTGGCATCAGATGGCACCCCGCCTCCACCATTGCATATGCCGGCGGCCACCCTTCACGGCCGAGGGTCTGACCCATGCGAACCAGCGCATGCAGCCCCGACATCCCCATGGCAGCCACCAGGCACGGGCTCTGTTTGTAGAGGTTTTCGGCCAAACGGGCATTCAACGGCACGATCCGAGCCACCAGGGTGTGCAAAGCGTTCAGACCGGCCCGTCCGTCTCCCGGGGGAAGGCGATCGATTACGCCGGGAAACATTTCCAGAATCCGAATGGCCGCCCCCTCATCCGCTTGTGCCGCCGCGAATAGGCAATGCGTCAAATGGGCCGTTTCCTCGGCACTCAGACGGGCCGTCAGTTCGGGGCTTGACTGGAACAGGCGACTGGCCAGCAGCGGCGCCTGGTCCACGGACGGCAAAAGCAGCGATAGCAAAGCCATCCCATTTCCACTGGCGCCATCCGGCGGCAGCCGACGGATCGCATCCGGACTGGATTCCAGCAACCGCACCGCCAGACCCGGATGCGCCGCACCGATCCTGCCGGCCAAGCGAAAGAGTGCCAGGATGGTATCCCGCCCGGTAATCGCCAGCAGGCGGTCTATCAGCCCTACGCTCAAATCCATCAAGCCCAGGTATGTGGGCAGGTGGTTATTGGCAATTTGCAAGGCACTGGATGCAACGGTCTCCACGCCGTCCCACCCCACACGCGCCGCCAAGGGGGCCGCCAAGGCCATGAAATCATTCCGGGGCTGCACCGTGGCGGCTTGCCCGGATACCCGCCGATCACTATCCATAGAAAAAACCCGTCCTTCCCGTCAAACAAGATAACCGCTCGGCATTTGCTGATCCCCCGCCCGCCCGAAACATAGACCCGCATGCCCCGCACCGCGTCATAAATGACAGCCCCCCCTGTTTCATAGGCGTTCAATCCAGGTCAAAATAGTTTTTCAACACTTCCAGAATGCTCAACTTCAAATCTTTGTCATAGGTCAACGAGGCCACCATGGTGGCCGAAAGGGCCGCCCGTCGGGAAACCCCGCTTTTGAGCAAGGTGGCGGCATATACCAGCTCTCGGGTGGAAACCCCCTCTTCCAGGCCCTGTTGCACCAGATTACGGATCTTGCCGGCGGCCTTGACCAGCTTTTCAGCAGTATCGGCATCCACACCAGACTCCTGGTGCAGGATGCGGACCTCCAACTCCGGCTTGGGCCATTCCAGGGTGATGGCCAGGAACCGCTGGCGTGTGGAGGGCTTGAGCTCCTTGATGATGCTCTGATAATTGGGGTTGTAACTCATTACCAGCATAAACGTGTCCGGCGCCTGGTAGATGCGCCCCTGTTTCTCAACGACCATATAGCGCCGATGATCGGTCAGGGGGTGAATCATCACGGTGGTATCCTTGCGCGCCTCGACCACCTCGTCCAGATAGCTGATGCCACCGTTCTTGACCGCCATCAGCAAGGGGCCGTCAATCCACTGCACCTGGTCTCCCTGGATGATATAGCGTCCGGTCAGGTCGTTGGCGTTCAGATCGCTGTGGCAGGCCACGGTATACAAAGGGCGACCGAGGCGCCAGGCCATGTGCTCCACCAGACGGGTCTTGCCACTGCCGGTGGGGCCCACCAGCATCACCGGCAACTTGTTGTCGTAAGCCGCCTGGAATAAGTCCACTTCTTCGCCCTGGGGCAGGTAAAAAGGCTCCCGTTCAATTTGAAACTGTTGGCTGTCCAATCCTGTATTGCTCTCGACGTGTGGCATTTAGGCTCCTTAACGGAAATTGATAATTGCTCGCAATTTATCCACTACCAGACCATTTGCAAGGCTGGCCGGACACAAGATACCGACAATTGAACGACCCCTTTGCAAGAGGGGAAGGGGGTTTTTCTCTTGCGGTCCTTGGCATATAAAGCTATGAAAGACCGTTGCACCGCAACATATGGCGTAGGATGCGCGGTCATGCAGCACCGGTGGGGAACCGCTTCCGCACCGGCCAATTGATCTATTTTTTTCTTTTTCGGATAGCGGGGGAAACAGGAATGAAAATCATCATCGGATGCGATCACGCTGCTTTCGCGCTCAAAGAGATCATCAAGCGCCATCTCAGCGCTGACGGCGTAGCGGTGGACGACGTGGGCGCCTTCAATGAAGCCTCGGTGGACTACCCCGACATCGGCAAACAGGTCGCCTCACGGGTCTCCTCTGGAGAGTACCAGCGAGGCATCCTGATGTGCGGGACCGGCATCGGCATGTCCATGGTGGCCAATCGCTATCCCCATGTCCGGGCCGCTCTGTGCAATGATCTTTTTTCAGCGGCCATGAGCCGACGTCACAACGACGCCAACATCCTGATAATGGGCGGCCGGGTGATCGGCGATGTACTGGCACTGGAAATCGTCAAGGCCTGGATGACCACCCCGTTCGAAGGGGACCGCCATCAGCGCCGCCTGGATCAGTTTGATGATATCGGGCGATAACCACTAGTTTGCTTAAGCATTTAAAATCGGGCCATGTCGCTTGGCGGCGGCCATTTGAACGATGAACGTAAGGGGATGACGGCGTGGACAAAATGTTGATTGCGCAAGTGGATCCGGAGATCGCACGGGTGCTGGAGCAGGAGTTGGAGCGTCAGACCGGCCACTTGGAGCTGATTGCTTCAGAAAACATCGCCAGCCGAGCCGTCATGGCGGTGCAGGGCAGCGTGTTGACCAACAAGTACGCGGAAGGATACCCTGGCAAACGCTATTATGGCGGCTGCGAATATGTGGACATGGCGGAAAAACTGGCCATTGAAAGGGTGCTGCGGCTCTTCGGCGCGGACTATGCCAATGTGCAGCCCCACTCCGGATCACAGGCCAATATGGCAGCTTATTTCGCCTTGCTGCAGCCGGGTGACACGGTGTTGGGCATGGATCTGGCCCACGGCGGCCACCTGACCCATGGGGCGCGGGTCAGCTTTTCGGGCCAGCTATACCGTTTTGTCCATTATGGTGTCTGCGCCGACACCGGTACCATCGACTACGATGCGGTGCGCCGCCTGGCTCTGGAACACCGCCCCAAGCTCATCGTGGCCGGCGCCAGCGCCTATCCGCGTATCCTCGACTTCAACCGTTTCGGCGAGATCGCAGCCGAAGCAGGCGCCGCCCTGATGGTAGACATGGCACATATCGCCGGCCTCGTGGCCGCCGGCCTGCATCCCTCACCGGTACCCGTGGCCGATGTGATCACCTCCACCACCCATAAAACCTTGCGGGGCCCCCGGGGGGGATTTATCCTGGCCCAGGCCCGTTACGCCGACCGGATGCGCGGCGAAGTGTTTCCCGGCATTCAGGGCGGCCCCTTGATGCACGTGATCGCCGCCAAGGCGGTGGCGTTCCGGGAAGCGCTGGCGCCCGAGTTCCAGCAATACCAGCAGCGGGTGCTGGCCAATGCCCTGGCATTGGCAGAGGGATTGCAAGGTGCCGGTTTGCCCCTGGTTTCCGGTGGCACCGACAACCACCTGATGCTGGCGGACCTCTCCTCCTGGGATCTCACCGGCAAAGAGGCCGAAACGGCGCTGGGGCGCGCCGGCATCACAGTCAACAAAAACGCCGTGCCCTTTGATCGGCGCGGCGCCCAGGTGACCAGCGGCATTCGCATCGGCACGCCCTACATCACCAGCCGGGGCATGGGCACCGAAGAGATGCGCCAGATCGCCGGGCTGATTATAGAGGTGTTGAAAAATAAAGATGATCCCAGAATTGTGGAACGCACGCGGTTGGAAGTGGCGGAGTTGTGCAACGCCTTTCCTATGTACGCCTGACCTGCTGCTGCCCGCAAGAGACGGACACCCATGACCTCTGAAAAACCGCGTCCCCCGTGGGACAACTATTTCATGGACATTGCCTCCCTGGTGGCCCGGCGCGCCACCTGCCTGCGTCGCGCGGTGGGAGCTGTGGTGGTCAAGGACCGCCGCATCCTCTCGACGGGATACAACGGAGCCCCCAGCCAGGTGCGCCACTGCGCCGAGACAGGATGCCTGCGGGAGCAATTGGCGGTGCCTTCCGGAGAACGCCACGAACTGTGCCGGGGCATCCATGCGGAGCAAAACGCCATCATTCAGGCCGCCTACCATGGTGTTTCCATCAAAGGCGCAACGCTTTTCTGCACCCACCTGCCCTGCTCCATTTGCGCAAAAATGATCATCAATGCCGGCATTGTGCGCATCGTTTACAAGGAAGGCTATGCCGATACCCTGTCCCGTGAAATGCTGGCTGAAGCCGAGGTGGCACTGGTCCAATTGCTGGAGAGCCCAATGGAGGAAGGCCGATGAAGTGTCCGTTTTGCGGAGAGATGGATAACAAGGTGATCGATTCGCGTGTCAGCAAGGATGGCGCTGCCATCCGGCGGCGGCGGGAGTGCATTGACTGCACGCGTCGATTCACCACCTATGAACACATCGAGGAGATGCCCATCATGATTGTCAAAAAAGATGGGCGGCGGGAAGTGTTCAGTCGGGAGAAGGTGCGCTCGGGCATGCAGAAGGCCTGTCAGAAGCTGGAAATCAGCATGAACGTCATCGAGGATTTCATCGAGGATCTGGAACGGGACCTGCGTGAAACGGGCGAGAAAGAGATCCCCTCCAAGGTGGTGGGGGAACGGATCATGGCCAAACTGCACAGCATCAGCGACATCGCCTATGTCCGCTTTGCTTCGGTTTATCGGGAATTCAAGGACGTCAACGACTTTGTGGCGGAGCTGAAAACCTTGCTGAGTGAGCGGTGATGAACGACAGCGACTTCATGTCCCAGGCCCTGGCCCTGGCTGCCCGGGGTGCCGGGCGGGTGTCGCCCAACCCCATGGTGGGGGCTGTGGTGGTCCGCGACAACCAGGTAGTGGGACAGGGGTTTCACCAGGCCGTGGGGGGCCCCCACGCCGAGGTGCATGCCCTGGATGATGCCGGCGACAAAGCCCGAGGCGCCACCCTCTATGTCACCCTCGAGCCGTGCAACCATCACGGCCGCACCCCGCCGTGCACGGAGAAGATCCTGAACGCCGGCATCCGACGGGTGGTGGTGGCCATGGCCGATCCCAACCCCGATGTGCGTGGCGGCGGCAACACCTTTTTACAGTCCAAGGGGATCGAAGTGGCCTGCGGCGTGGCCGAAACGGGGGCCCGGCAGCTCAACGAGTGCTTTATCAAATTCGTGCGCACCAGACGGCCCTTCGTGGTCCTGAAAATGGCCGCCACGCTGGACGGCCGCATTGCCACGCGCACCGGAGATGCCCGCTGGGTCACCGGCGCGGCCGCCCGCGCGGAGGTGCACCGGCTGCGCCACACCCTGGATGCCATCCTGGTGGGGGTGGGGACCGTCGCCGCCGACGACCCCCAACTGACCACCCGCCTGGCCGACGGGCAAGGCGTCGATCCCATCCGGGTGGTGCTGGACACACGGCTGCGCATGTCCGAACGGGCCCGGGTGCTGACCCAATCTTCGCCGCGCCCGACGTACGTGGTGTGCGGACCTGATGCAGCCCAACCGGACCGGCAGCGCCTGATGTCCGGTGGCGCCCACTTGCTGGACGCACCCCTCAACAATGGGGTCATCGATCTCGATGCCCTTATGACCCAACTGGGCGCTTTAAACATCGCCAGCCTGCTCATCGAAGGCGGCGCCCGGGTGGCCGCCGGCGCACTGGCCGCCGGCATTGTGGACAAAGTGATCTTTTTCTATGCCCCCAAACTGCTGGGCGGTGACGACGGCATCCCCATGTTACGCGGGCCGGGCCCCGAATTCATGCGCGACGCCCTGGCCATCCACAACCTGTCGGTAAGCCGGATGGGGGAGGATGTGATGGTGCAGGGGTATTGTGCTGATGCCATTAAATCGTGATCGATTCGGGTATCGTACCGGATTTGTTTTTAGATATCGGGGTGTTATTTTAACGTTATCCGTTTAGAGTATAAATCGTGGTATGCTGTCGGTTGTATGGAGGGGTTGCCTCTAAAATAGGAAAAAAGGCGCCGTGGCCTTGGCGGTTAAACCTGCCATCACAACCCTGGCATCAAGTCACTTAATGACTATATTGGCTGGACTATCGAAAGATCATAATGATGGAACACTTTGCTTTAAACTTAAACCTTAACACTTAAAACGCATCAACACGACAAAACGTACACCCATAACCAACTTAAACCACTTAACAAAGAACAAGCAGCACCACACCATGTTCACCGGAATCATCGAAGGAATGGGAACGATAACGGGCATCCGGTCGGCCGGAACGGCCCGGGTGTTGACCGTGGCGTCCGATTTTGAGTTGGACGGTACCCGCATCGGCGACAGCATCGCCACCAACGGTGCCTGCCTGACCGTGGTGACCCTGCAGGGGAGCCGCTTCACCGCCGATGTTTCGGCGGAGACCCTTTCCAAGACCACCTTCGGCAACGCACGGATCGGTGAACGGGTCAATCTGGAGCGTGCCCTGCGGCTTTCCGATCGCCTGGACGGCCACCTGGTTTCCGGACACGTGGATGACATGGCTCGCATGGAACAACGTGAAACATCCGAACGCGCCTGGGTGCTGACCTTCAGCGCACCGGCGGCGCTGACCCGGTATTTGATTCAAAAGGGATCTGTGGCGGTGGATGGGATCAGTCTGACCATCAACCATTGTGATGCCAACGGGTTCGAGGTGGCCATCATTCCGCATACCGGAAAGGTGACCACCATCGGACTCAAGGGGATCGGCGGCCTGTTCAACATCGAGACCGACCTGATCGGCAAATATGTGGAACGCTTTTTGACCCGCACGCCTGGGGAGGA
>JAGTVD010000537.1 GCA_018224505.1 Desulfatitalea sp.
AGTGCTTGTTCATTTTTCATCAGTAGATTCCTTAATGTTCATATCAATTCGGTTTAATGGAATTGCATTCCTCCGTCTACTACCAGTGTCTGACTGGTCATATAATTGGAATCCTGACTGGCCAAGAAGGATACTGCAGCAGCGACTTTCTCTGGTTCCGACAAGCGACCTATCGTGATGTTTTTCAGTAAAAGACTGCATACCCCACTCATTGGATTTTCCGGCCTGCTCAGCTACTTAATGGGCGATGCTGCAGATCATGGGAGTGTCAACAATTCCCGGAGCATACGCATTGGCAGTAATTCCTTCCTCCGCTAAATCCCGGGCAGCAACCTGTGTTATTCCCGGGACAGCGAATTTGGTTCCGCAGTATAAGATCAGACCAGGATTACCCACGACCCCTGCTATCGAGTGGCCTTGATTATTTTTCCTCAACACGGATAATAGCGCCTGGATGGAGTTTTATAATGACTTTTAACTTAAAAATCCCTGTATAATCCGGTTAACCGCCGCATCATAATCAAGGCCCAGGCTCATGAGTTTCATCAACTGGTCATTGGCGATTTTGCCGATGGAAGCTTCGTGGGTCAGTTCCGCATCCGGGTGCAGCGCGCGCAGGGCTGGAACCGTCTGGTTGATGCCATTGTCCATAATGATGGCGTCGCATTCAATATGACCGTAACATTTGGCTTTTGCCGTGAGGTTCACGTAAAAATCCTGGGAAGAATCGCCTTTTATCACGGAACGGGAGACGATATTGGTCTTGCTGTCGGTGCCGGCCAGTTCGATTTCATTTTTCGATTCCGCCATCTGTTTGCCTTCAGTCATGACCCGTTCAGTAATGATCAAAATAGCCCCTTTGCCGATGACCGCTTCGTTTACGCGTTTGGCTTCATCCACGCCCCCCAGCTGGGTCAGTTCCATTTCCGCCTGGGCGTTTTCCGCCATAAACACTTTTGTGGTGGGATTTAAAATACGTCGGCCGGTACCTTCACCAATGGCAATATGTTTTTCAACATATTTGACTTTTGCGCCGGCCTTAATCTGAAATTCATGAATGCCGGAATGTCCTTCGGATTCTTTTCCCCCGCAGTGAATGCCGCATCCGGCAATAATGGTCACATCCGCCCCTTCTCCGATGATAAACGTATTATAGACCGTGTCATGAAGGCCCGCCTGGGAGAGAATCACCGGAATATGAACGGATTCATTCTTTGTCCCCGGTTTGATGTCAATAACAATCCCGTCTCCTTTTTCATTGGTTTCGATATTGATATTAGCGGAGACCTCGCGCCCCAGAAGCTTTCCGTTTTTCCGGATATTATAGGCCCCTTTGGGAATACCCTCCAGATCCGCAACTTCTTTTAAAACTTTTTTATCTATTTTATCTATAGCACCTAGCATCATTCTCTCCTTGGCATGGTTCACTGAACGTGCAAACGCTTAAATCCTCGAGCATGGGCATGGCGTCCTTCAGGTTTCCGGAATAGGCGATCTTTCCTTTCCGGATCAGCAAAAGGGTGTCCGCGGCTTCAAGAAATGCTTTGTTGTGACTGACCACAATGGTGGTGGTTTTGTTTTCTTTCTGCTCCCGCTTGAGAAGATCCACCATGGGGCCGATGGTCCAGAGGTCAATGCCGGTGTCCGGTTCATCATAAATGGCCACCTTGGGATTTCTGGCAATCACAGTTGCCAGTTCGATTTTTTTGATCTCGCCCCCGGACAATTTACTGTCCACAGGCTTGTTCAGAAAATCCATAGAGCAAACGCCCACCCTTGCAATAATCCGGGCAAGCGTACCTTCGTCATCAGTCCCCGCGGAAATGGATAAAAGGTCCCGGAAGGTGGTCCCTTTAAATCGGGCCGGGTGCTGAAATCCATAAACAATGCCCGCATTGGATCGTTCATGAATGGGAAGGGTGCTGATGTCTGTTCCGTTAAAAATAATTTTCCCTGAACTTAATTCATTAATTCCCATAATCAGTTTGGCAAGCGACGTTTTGCCGGACCCGTTCGGCCCGGTGATGGCATAAAACCCGCCCGGTTCAAAGGCAAAACTCACGTCATTCACAATCGTCTTTTGTGAAGGGGCTTTGTTTTTGGCATCGGAATCCGGCGCTTTGAATGTAACATTTTGTAGTTGCAGCATGGCTGGTCTCTTTCACCTTAATTTGGTTTTCTAAATATCAAATTCGGTTTTGGACGTATACAAAACTCAGTATTGACGGGAAGGGGAGCATACATCCCCTTCCCGTTAACTGTGCAACGACTGTACAATAAATGATCAGCTCTTCCACACCCCGTGAACATTGCAGTATTCTCTGGCGGTCACACCGGAACTGGCGGACTTGAAAATCGCTTCCGGCGACTGGCCGGGTTTGAGATACTGTTTGCAGACCGTGTCTCCGTCCGTGATCTCGATCCACTCAATGTAATGTTTTTCCTCCATTGGATGGGGATTGCTCCCGACTTTCACCGTGATGCCGCCTTCGGTCGGTTCGATCACCGGCAAAGACTGCTGGTGGCGGCTTGACAACTATAGGTGGGAAGCAATGAAAATGACTTAAAGCTCAATACATTGTCCAAATTTTGGCTTCCACCGTCCCCAACATCACTTTCCCATGTGGAAAATCTTAAAAGCCATACCAGCGGAAACCATGCTAAGACCATGATTGATTGCATCAAAAATGTCGCGATCTGTCCATCCCAAGCCTCTCAGGGCGTCCACGTCTTTTTGTACCGAGAGCGCAGGGTCCTGGATCACCTTCAGCACGTGGAGCAGTAATGCTTTATCCTTGGCCGGCAGTTGGACCTTTTCAGGATCGACCTTGGCGGCGTCAATTTGCTCCTTTGTCAGGCCCCCCATCATCTGGAGCATGCCCTCGTTCAGCTTTACGCAGTAGGGATAGTCTTCCTTGTCTGCCACCAACAGGCGGATATGGGCAAGCAAAGGGAAGCTCAGAGTGGGGTGGTTGACAAAATATTGCAACGTCTGGCTGTGGATGGCCAGCAAATCCGGACTGGTGCTCACCATCTGCATAGGCAGGGGAACGGAGGCGCCCATTTTCTCAAAGAAAGAATAGGCTTCCTTGATCTTTCCGTCAGCGTTTTCCGGCGAAACTACTTTCAATAGTGGCATCGCTTCCCTCCTCTTGGTTGCTGTGATTTGACGTTATAAGTCTGCTACAACAAAAATTTTATGTTATCGTATGGCGGTGGACCCCGTCGACTCTTTATTTATTCGCCCCCCAGTGAATAGCAGGTGTTTTATCGGCCCACGGTTGCTCTTTTTCCAATTGGGCGGCAAGACGCAGCAGTGTAGCCTCGTCGCCGAATCGGCCCGCAAATTGAACCCCTATGGGTACACCCTTTTCATTCCAGAACAGGGGAACCGACATGGCCGGATCGCCGGTGATGTTCTGGATTTTGGTTAACGCGATAAAAGCGGCGGAGGCTTTGTAGCCCCGTGTCGGCTCATCCTGGGTCGGCGCAAAGGCACCAATGTCCGTAGGGGGGCATGTCATGGTGGGAGAGAGGATCACGTCGTACCCGTTGAACTCTCGAAAGTGGGCCATCATGCGCGAAAAACCCTGTATGTCCTGGATAATGGCGAGGTATGCGCCGGCCGATAATTGAAGGCCGGCCTGTATGGACATCCAGCTCAGGGACTCGAATTGCTCGGGGGCCGCTTTTTTGTCGAGCTCCTTTTCCCAATAAAGACAGGCATGCGCGGCAAAGGAAGCGAACAGGTGGCCAAAGGAACGTGCGAGGGGTGGCCACTTGATCTTGGCTGGATCGATTGCCTCGATGACGTGTCCGAGCTGTTCACACAATCGTGCAGCGGAATCGGTTGCCGCCTTACAATCCGGATGGACTTCGGTATTCCCGGTCCAGCCCTCGGGCAATGTGTCCAACAGACCAATCTTAAGCTTTCCTGGCGGTGCATAAGTCTCCTCTATAAAGGGTCTGGCTTTCGGCGGCGCCCAGTAGGGGTCTCCTATCGCTGGGCCTGAGGTGGCATCCAACAATGCCGCGGAATCGCGGACCGTCCGGGTGATGGCGTGTTCGCAAGCCAGTCCCGAGCCCATATCTCCGAACAGCGGCCCGAGGGGGTTGCGCCCGCGGGTGGGTTTTAAGCCGAACAAACCACAGCACGATGCCGGTATGCGGATGGATCCGCCCCCATCATTGCCGTGTGCCATGGGCACAATGCCGGCAGCGACGGCCGCAGCGGACCCCCCGCTCGATCCACCGGGGGTCAACGCGGTATTCCAAGGGTTCAGCGTGGGGCCGCAAAGCTCAGGCTCAGTGGTGGGCAGCAGGCCGAACTCGGGGGTGTTGGTTTTTCCCACAATGATCAGGCCGGCCTTTTTTTGCCGGGCTACCAGTTCACTGTCGATTTTCGATACATACCCATCAACGAAGCGGGAACCTTCATGAAAATGCAGTCCCTGAGCTTCGGCTACCAAATCCTTGAGCAGAAAGGGTACCCCGTAAAAAGGTGCATCGGACGATGCCCATGCCCCGGAGCGCGCATCACAACCCTCGGCGATTTGCCTTGCCTGCTCGTAGGCTTTGTAAATAACGGCATTGAGTTTCGGGTTGAGACTCTCGATGCGCTCGATGGTGTCTTCCAAAAGCTCGGTGGCCCGGAGTTCGCCCGATCTGATCAAGTCTGACAAGCCGATGGCATCGTATCGGTGCAGATCGCTTTGCATAATCTCCCTCCTTCTAATTGGAAAACAAGTAGGTGTAGGATCAGGAAATTACCTATAGACAGAAAAAAATGGATCGTGACGCGAAGGTAGCCGGACAGTTTTGAACAAGACGATATTATTTCGGTATCAAATTCCGGCCGCACAAACAACTCTTTTCACCCCAAGGCCCCAGCATTGAAGGTGATCACCATGGGGCATTTGGCGGAAAACGGGAGAGCGGATGAGCATAGGTATGTGGGCATAAAAGCGCAGGGAGTTGTGTTTTTTTGCCATTGCAAGTGCCGCATTGGTTTCCAGAAACGTGCTGCACACCGAATCATAAGGCGCC
>JAGTVD010000538.1 GCA_018224505.1 Desulfatitalea sp.
ATCAGGCACGGCTACTTTAAGGGTTGGGCTGTGGTTGTCAATAATAAATCATGATCGCGTATCAAAACACCTCTGCTGACGCAACGCCCCAGCCCCTAACCGGGTTCACCCCTCAATGGGGCCAGTGCAATTAAATGTTGCCCTCGCCCTTGACCCTTCGGGGAAATTGCCGATAATAGACAAAGGGCGCAGTTCAGCCATGCGCAGGTGGTGCGTGGCAAACGAGGTGCGCGTGCGTTCAACAATTATGTTTGTAATAAAAATCGCAGGGAATATAATCATATTTCAATCACTGGTATAAGCAAGAGCACCCTGTGTGATCGAGGAGATCCTTTGAAAAATAGAAAACATAACCGCTTTGCGGCGTGTTGGCGCAAGCGCTGGCGTCCGTGGATGGTAACCGGGGTTTTGGGGTTTATTGTGGGCCTGGCGGTGTGCGTGGGATTGCCTTCGCCTGGCAGTGCCGATATGGCCGATATGGCTGATATGTCAGTGCCCAACGACGCGATGGAACAGGGGCTGAACCACCTGATGGCCTTTGGTGCCTCGGATAGTGGTGGCGAGGGGCTTGACCGTACAGCCATCGCTCCTGTACTGGACTATATCGGCCAGGCGCCGGAATTGGCCGACTACACGCCGCTGGAGCGATCCGAGGCGCGGGGTTCTTTTCTGGCTTACACGGTGGATCGTCCACTGGCCGAGGTGGTCCGCTATGTATACAACAACCGCATTCCCGAAGGGGCGGCCAATCCATCGTCCATCCATTATGCCCACTGGACGGCGGTGGACGGCACGCCCGGCAGGGCGCTGCCGGACATCTGGGAGATGCTCGATTCCGTGCCGGCGCCGACGGTTGTTCGGGGCGTGTCCCGGGAAATCATCGCACCCGATTTGTACACAGGCACATATTACCAGTATGACCTGCGGCGCGCCATTGTCCTCTTTCGCAACGGCTCCCAGCGGGTGGTCATCTCCCTGTCAAAACAGATGGGGCCTTCGGAGGTGGGGCGCAAGGGATTGATTGTGGGGGATGACAAGGACTGGAACTATTTATACACTGAGGATGAAGGGGTCAATAAAGCCGGTCTTGGCTGGGTTAAGTCCAGGATTTACGAGTTTCTGTCCATCTGTATCTACATGGAGGACGACACCCGGCCGGGCGCTGTCAAGGTGGGTGTGTTCCAGTGGCTGGGCGCCGGTTGGGCCGGGTTCAATATGGTCGATACCCACCACATCCGCAATGGCCTGGAGCGTTATGCCGTGCAGTTCAAGGCGATGATGACCTCGCCGGATATGCCCGCTCCGGAATCTCTGGAACATCTTCACCATGCCCTGGCGCAGACCGATGAGGGCGTATTGCGGGCAACCGCCTACGATGTGATCCGCCATATTCACTCCCTGGCCCAACAGGGCGAATCGGCCCGGGAGCGGCGGACCGCCGAAGGAGTGGATCCGCGCGCCTATGTCGATGGTCTCTCCAGGGATGAACTGGTCACGGTGATCATGCGGGAGTTTGTCAAACACCGTCTTGGCAAAGCGTCGCCTCTGGAACCCGCTTTTTGGGTGGCTCTCAAAGCCAATGGCGGCCGGCCAAAGCCCCTTTGACATGCCGGGTAGTTCGCAACCCACGAAAAACCTTGACATAATTCGTATTTTAACACTATCATCTCGCAGGTTTGCGTGATGGGGTTCCCCTGTGGCGCAATGAACGCGGCGGTGGGTGGGACCGACCACCGTCCCATGCTCTGAACCCGATGCTTTCAGAAAGCCATTCGACCCATGTTTCTTGGTCATTTTATCATTGCCCTGGCAAATGTGTTGAACCTGGTGCTGACCATCTATTTGTGGATTATCATCGCACGGGCCGTGCTCTCCTGGGTCAATCCCGACCCTTTCAATCCGATTGTACGCTTCATAAACAATGTCACCGAGCCGGTGCTTCATCGGGTAAGATCCAAGGTGCCGCTTTTTTTCAGTGGTATCGATTTTTCCCCCATGATCGTTCTGTTGGCGATCATGTTTTTAAGGGGCTTTCTGGTTCAGAGTCTTTATGCCTTCGGCAGTTCCATGCTGGTTGTGCATTAATGGCAGGAGGATTCCCATGCCGCTGACATCGATGGATATCCAACAGCAGCAATTCCGGGTGCGCTTCCGGGGCTTCGATATCCGCGAAGTGGATCGTTTTCTGGAGCAACTGGCCGAGCACCAGTCCCAGTTGCAGTCCGAGAACAAGGCGCTCAAGGAAGAGTTGCGCCGTCTGAAGATGGAGACTCAGGGGTACAAGGAGCGCGAGGAGACCTTCAAACGGGCGATGCTCAACTCCCAAAAGGTGTTGGAGCAGATGAAGGACAATGCCCGCAAATCGGCCGAAATCATCATTGCCGATGCCGAGGTCAAGGCGGAGAAAATCTTAAATCGTGCCCATAATCGTCTCTCCCAGTTGCACGAGGATATTGCCGAACTCAAACGCCAGCGCATGCAGATTGAAGTGCAAATCCGCTCGGTCATTGAATCCCACGCCCGGTTGCTCGAAATCGGCAAGGAGAGCATGGATGCTCTGGACGTGTCGGATGAGAAGGTGGCCGTGTTCAAACAACCACCAAGCACGTTGAGCTAACCCCAATGTTGCAAAAGCCGGAGGACTCCAGATCCTGCGTTGCCAAGGGCTCGCAGTAGCCCGCTACGGCTTCGTTCTGGGTGTCTTGGCTCTGAAGCCCTCCGACTTTTGCAACATCGGGGCTAATTCACTAAACTCAAACGATCTGCCGGCCGATATAAAGATGTGGAAAGTGGAAGCGGGTAGCCGTGGAAACCAAAAGGCGGCCTTCCCCGGCTTTGGATACCCTCGTTTAACGGAAACGGCCGGTCGCCCGGAATTACCAGGGAGTTGCGCATGGCAAAGATTGATGCCTTTTTCAAACTGATGCACGAACAAAACGCATCCGACCTGCACTTGATGGCGGGACAGCCGCCGGCATTGCGGGTGCATGGTGATATCGAGCGGGTCAAGTATAAGGTGATGGGGAACGACGACCTGCGGGCCATGCTTTATGAGATTGCGGCCGAAGATAAGATTAAGGTCTTCGAAGAGACCGGAGATGTGGATTTCGGCTATGAAATTCCAGGATTGGCCCGATATCGTGCCAATTTTTTCATGCAGAAAAATGGTGTGGGGGCGGTTTTCAGAGAGATTCCCAGCACCATCATGAATTGCGAGCAATTGGGGTTGCCGACGGTGATTTCCAAGCTGGCGACCCTGCCCCGCGGTCTGGTGATTGTCACCGGCCCCACCGGCAGCGGTAAATCCACTACCCTGGCGGCCATTATCGATGAGGCCAACCGGCTCAGAGCCGACCACATCATTACCATCGAGGACCCCATCGAGTTCGTGCACAAAAGTCAAGGCTGTCTGGTCAATCAGCGGGAGGTGGGGCTGCACACCCAGTCGTTTTCCGCGGCCCTGCGCGGCGCCCTGCGCGAGGACCCGGACGTTATTCTGGTAGGCGAAATGCGCGATCTGACCACCATGAGCCTGGCCATCGAGGCGGCCTCCACCGGTCATCTGGTCTTTTCCACCTTGCACACCACCAGCGCCGCTAAAACTGTGGACCGCATCGTGGAGGTTTTCCCATCCGAGGAGCAGGGGCAGATCCGCTCCACCCTCTCCGACGGTATCCGGGCCATCATTTCCCAGACACTGTTCAAGCGCATCGATAAAAAGGGACGCGTCCCGGCCCTCGAGATTCTGATTGCCACGCCGGCGGTGCGCAACCTGATCCGCGAAGCCAAATCCCACCAGATTCCTTCCATGATCCAGACCGGCAAGAAGTATG
>JAGTVD010000539.1 GCA_018224505.1 Desulfatitalea sp.
AGTTTGTCGAAGCGTTCAAGAACGCCGGAGCGACGCAGTTCGGCAGTGGTTGGGCCTGGCTGGTACTCGACGGCGGCGCGCTAAAAGTGACCAAAACCTTGAATGCCACCAATCCTTTGACCGATGGGATGGCGCCCTTGTTGACCATGGATGTGTGGGAGCATGCCTACTATCTGTACTACCAGAACCGGCGGCCCGATTACATCGCCACCTTTATCGAGAAATTGATCAACTGGGATTTTGTAAACGCCAACCTCGGCCAGGCGTAAGTGGCAGTCGTTGCCCCGCCGTTGACGGTGTCGATCTTCGGCCAATGGGTAGGCCCGATCGAACGGCGTGGATCACCGCTTATGAAGCTTCGTTCTCAGCATCACGCTTTACAGTGAGCGGGTCGACGACCGCGGCCTCCTTTGCGGCAAGTTCAAGTTTCGCATCGGCCTTGGCGGATTTACGCATGGACCTTTCCAAATCCGCTTGGGCTTTTTGAACCCTGCTTTCTGCGTCCCCCAAGGCATCCACTGCTTCCGGCGGGGTGGATGCCTGCAGTTTGACCAACTGTTCCTGCGCCGTCTTCAACTGCCCATCGGCCGCCTCGGTGGCTTTTTGCGCCTGGGCGGCGATCTTGCGCACCGCTTCCAGCTGATCGAGCACTTGGGCGCGAACCGCAGCCTCACCCGACTCTGGTTCGGCATCCAGATCGATATCCTCGGCGGCCTGGATTAGCACGGTGGTGGCCATCCAGCGCATCAACTCGGCGGCCGGGCGGTCGAAGAGGGTAATGATCCGGTCCGCCTTGAAGCGAAACGGCATGAATACCAGATCGGAATCGGCCGAACGCGCGATGACGTTTTTAATGTTCGGTTCTTCCAGGATTTCCAGTTCGGCAACGATGCGCGCTTCCTGAATTTCATTGGCCAATGCTTCTCGACCTTCTTCAGAGTGGTGGCGTGCTTCGGCTGTCAGCACGGTCAATTGAGCATCCTCCCATTCTTTGGTTTGTTTCATCAAGTGGGCCAGCAGCAGCGAGAGGCGGCCCGTGGGCGCATTATGCCACCAGATGTCAATCTTGCGCGGCGGCCGCTGGTTGCCGTCCGCCTTTATGAGAGTCGCATTGATCTGGCAGATCAGGATGTTGCATCCCAGCCGGTAAGCCCCGCGCAGAATGTGGACCATGCGCTGAAGTCGCGGTTGATCGTTTTGCGTTTCCGGGCTGTACCAGTTGAGCAGGATGGTATTGGGCTTCAGGGTGCCAATTCCGTGGGACTGCACCAAAATGGAGAGCACCGACAATGGATCCGGCGCACAGACCACCTTGTGAAAGGCAGCGAATCCCTGGCTGCCGATATCCTGCCGCAGTTCCAGTTCCGCTTCCTTCTGGTGGCGTAGTCGCAAGCCGCCCGTGCCTTCAAGGATTCGCACCACCGTGGTAAAGCCGCTGCGACCCGCGATCCAGTCGGACAGCTGCAGTAGTTGCCGTCGTCGTTCCGTCCCGTTTGAGAAGGCCAGAATGTAGGGCCGCCAATCCCTGGGATGATCGGGATGTTCTGACAGTTCGTGCAGATGCTCTTTGATCATTTGCACATGATAGGAACGCCGGCTGTCCGCCCAGCGGGACGG
This sequence comes from Desulfatitalea sp., assembly GCA_018224505.1. Classification (GTDB taxonomy): domain Bacteria; phylum Desulfobacterota; class Desulfobacteria; order Desulfobacterales; family Desulfosarcinaceae; genus Desulfatitalea. Next base: position 1,618 of record JAGTVD010000539.1, read on the forward strand.
CCCGGCGGTTCTTTGCAAATACTGGTAGACGGCGAAAATGATGCTGACCGCCACCAGGCCCGTGAACGGGTCGATCACCAGCATGGTGCCAATGCAGGCCAAAGCGCCGCAAAAGCTCAGACGCTGATGGAAAAAACGGAAACGGGGTCGGAACGACGGGCTGCCGGCCTTGGCTTCAAAATAGGTGGCGTAATTGAGCAGTCCGTAGGAGATGAGGAAGCTCATGGTCACCACCGCCGCCACCATGTTCAAATTGCCGATGGCGATGGTGGCAATGGCGACCACGGCAGAACAAAGAACGGCCCGTCTAGGGTTGTTGGCCGTGCCATGCCCTTTGGCGAACGGGCCGAGGACGGCAAAGACCCGGTCAGCAGCCAGGGATTGGAGGATGCGGGGTGCGCCCAGAAACGATGCCATGGCTGAGGAGAGTGTAGCGGAAATCACACCGGCGTCGATCAGCACTCCCCAACGAGAAACCGCTTGCATTGCTTGGGGGTCCGTGCTGAGCTGTTCCAGTGGCAGGGTGCCCGCCATAAGAAGTGTAACGGAAAAGTAGACCACGGTTGACAGACCGACCGCCAGGAAGGTACCTCGGGTCAAGCTACGGCCCGGGTCGGCCAGGTCTCCAGACATATTGACACCCTGGGTGAAGCCAGTGACCGCCGGAAAGAAGATGGCAAACAGCAGCCAAAAAGGTGGGCCGTTGGATGGCGCATGCCAGTTGGCGACGACCAAAGCACTCTCCCATCGGGTCGAGGCCCCAATATAAAACGAGAGCAGCGCAGTCGCAACAAAGGCCATGACAACGTATTGAAACCGTGTGGCCCAGTCCGCGCCCAGCCAGGCAAGGATGAACAGCACGGCCACAGCACAAAAGGCGATGACCCGGGTGGACAAAATCGGGTGGGCGGATAAAGCCCCCACCGCTTCCCCGAAGCCGATACAGTAAAAGGCGATGGAGACCGATTGGGCCAAAAATAAGACAATGCCCAGTGCCCCGCCAAATTCGACCCCCAGTGTTCGGGAGATCAGGTAATAAATGCCACCTCCCTTCACCTTGAGGTTGGTTGCCACAGCCGCAATGGAGATGCTGGTCAGGACGGATATCGTACTGGCGATGGCGATGATGACCAATGTGCGCATCAGACCGGCACTACCCAGCACAAAGCCGGTGCGCAAAAACAATATAATTCCCAGGATGGTCAGAATGGACGGTGTGAAAACACCGGCAAAGGTGCCCAGCTTTTTGGCACTGTCGTCCTTGGTGATATCGGATACGTTATGCATGAAGAGCGCCTTTTTAAGACATCGTCATCTTTGCCCCCAACCCAACCCTTTTAAAGGTCAATTTAAACCAACAAAGAGCCGAGAACAAGATATTCCAGGCGTGCAATGACACGTGCCAATCGACGGCACCCGGAAATGGCGGATTTGAAAATGGAAAATCAGGACACAGGCGCGCACGGTTGGCTGTGTTCGTTCAAGGTGAAAGGATTCTGTTGATGACTGACTTGATTGTGATGCTGCTGATCGCCTACGTGCTCGTTGGTGTAATGGTCTATGCGTTGACCGATACAACCGGATTTGCCTCACGGGTCGAATCGCTTTTGGTGGTTTTCCCTTTTGGCATGATCGAGAACCACCTGTTTGTATTTGTCGTGGCATTCTGGCCGATCTGGTTCTTTTTCGGAGG
>JAGTVD010000540.1 GCA_018224505.1 Desulfatitalea sp.
GTAACGCCCTTGTCTGCCCTGCCAAATAGATAATGGCTCGACTGGTAGGTCTTGGCGACATTTTCTATCTTCAGGATTGTGGTTTGATCTGGCCTCTCGTTTGCCATTTCATTGTCCATTGTGCGTCATTTTCAGGCACAGAGCCCGATGGGTCGAAGAAATATGATGCCAAACAGGCGGATCGGTAAAGCATGTTCCGTCCGCATGGCTACATTTTTCAGCGTATCCGCACGCACGGGGCATCAGTGGGCGCTTTACGCTGTGCGTGTTTTCAGCCATATCCGAATCGAAATCGAAAACGCTGTCGATGGCTAAATGTGAAGATAAAAGTTCAATCGTATAAGGATGGGCCGGCGACTCAAAGACTTCTTCACGCTTTCCGCATTCGATCATATGACCTTTGTACATCACCATGATGTCGTGGCACACCTCTGCCACCACGCCGATGTCGTGGGAGATGACGATGGCGGCGATATTGAGACTTCTTTGAAATGCTTTGATCTTTTCGAGAATCTGGGCCTGGACGATGACATCCAGCGCCGTGGTAGGTTCATCGGCGATGATCAGGTCCGGTTTGCACGACAGTGCCATGGCGATGACGGCGCGTTGTTTCATGCCGCCGGAATACTGGTGCGGGTAGTCATCGACGCGCTTTTGCGGAATATCCACGAGATCAAGCAGTTCTTTGACTTCCGTACGTATCCTTGCGGCTGAGAATTCCGGATTGTGAAGCCGGATGGCCTCTGCGATCTGATCGCCCACCCGGTGGACCGGGTTGAGCGCATTCATTGCCGCCTGGAAGATCATGGATATCTTCTTCCAGCGTAACGCCCGCAGCGCTTTTGCCGGTAGCGCCACAAGGTCTTTGTTTTCAAATAGGATACGCCCATTCTGAACAAAACCGTTTTCCGGCAAAAGCCCTAAAAGCGCCATGCCGATAGTGGTTTTACCGCAGCCGGATTCGCCCACGATCCCCAAGGATCTGCCTTTTTCCAGGCTGAAACAGACATTATTGACCGCCACCACCGGTCCGATGCGGGTGTGGTAGGCAATTGTCAGATTTTGAACATCAAGTAGCGGCATGATCGGTCTTCCGTATTTTTCTCAGCCTCGGGTCCAGTACTTCCTCCATTGCCCGGCCCATCATGTAAAACGACAGCGTCATCAAAGAAATGCATATTCCCGGCGGCAGCAGCCAATAGGGCGCTTGAAACATGTGGCCGGTTTTCCAGACCCATTGGAGCATCATGCCCCAGCTGACCGTATTGGGATCCCCGAACCCCAGAAAGGAGAGCGCCGCTTCAACGATAATGGCGGAAGTGATTCGAAAGGTCATGTACAATAGCGCCATGGGCAGCACGTTAGGCAGTATATGCCGGAAAAGAATCCGCAAATGGGATGCGCCGGCCACCCGTGCCATGTCGATGAATGGGCGCTGCTTTAGTGTCAGCGTTTGGGAACGGATCACACGGGCCACCGCCGGCCAGCGAAACAGGGCGATTAAAATTACGATGGTCCAGATGCTCAATTGGCCGAACAGGACCGACAGTAGTAAGATCACCAGCAAAGACGGCATGACCATCACCATGTCGGCAAGGCGCATGAGCAACGCATCAAGTATCTTGCCCCCATAGCCCGCAACCATTCCAAGCAGGGTGCCGATCACGATGCTGATAAAAGCCGCAGTAATGCCGACCAGAAATGCGACCCTGGCCCCGGTCAGCAGTTGGCTCAGGATATCGCGGCCGATGTTGTCCGTACCGAGCCAGTGGCGAGCGCTGGGCGGTGATGCATAGGATATGTCCGGATCCACACCGGTCATGGGATGATACATGGGGTCGACATGGGGTGGAATATAGCTCACTATCGCCATAAGGCCGAACAAAATCAGCAGATAGAGGCCGATTTTGCCGATCAGGTTTTCGTAAAACAAGGACCACCCATCGAGAAAACGCTGGACCTTGTAGGAGCGCGGTGCTTGTTTGGCTGTCATGTTTTGCATATGCGCTTTACGTATTCCGGTTTTGGTGTTCAGGCATTTTTGCGCGAATACTCTAATCTTGTCCTTTGATGATGAGGCTAGTAGCTGATTCGCGGATCAAGATACGCATAAAGGATATCCACAATCAGGTTCGCCACGAGCACCACCAGGGCAATAAATAAAAAGGAAGCCATAGCCAATGGGTAGTCACTGTTGCTGACGGCGAAAATCAGTTCCCTGCCGATGCCTGGCCAGGAGAACACCGTTTCGGTCAATGCCCCGCCGTTAACCGAAAAAGCCAGACTCAACCCCACAGAGGTGACCACTGGCAGGGCGGCATTCGGCGCTGCATGGCGGTTTCGAACCTGTCTTTCGGTCAAGCCTTTGGCCCTGGCCGTCAAGATATAGTCTTCCTTGAGCGTTTCAAGCATGCTGCTTCGCATGATCAATAAATAGGAACCCGTATTGACAATGAACAGCGTCATGAGGGGCAGCAGCATATGGTACGCAACATCGGCGGCTTTTGAAACAATGCCGGTATCGGGGACCACCCAGAGCTCGGGTGTCATCATGCCGCTCAGCGGGAACCCGCCCACCCAATAGGCGAAAAGCCAGATGGACAGCAGCGCGATCCAAGGAAGGAACAGTGTGCTGCAAACCAGGGAAAAGATCGTCACCCAAGTATCGACCGCCTTGCCCTTGTACCAGGCAATGCGCTTGCCCCACCAGACGCCCGCCATGGCTGCAAGGATCGTGGCGGTGGTAAACAAAAGGATAGTGGCCGGCAGGCGTTCGCCGATAATCTGGATCACGGGCCGGCCATAGTGAAAGGATGTACCGAAATTACCCGTCACGAAGTTTTTCAAATAGTAAAGGTACTGGGTCCACAGCGGCTGATCCAGGCCAAGTTGCGCCACCAGGCGTTCCACGTCCTCCGGGGTCATGGTCAGATCCACCATCATTGAAACGGGATCTCCGGGCGCGATGTGAAACAGCAGGAACAATCCGGTCAAAATGATAAAGAACACCGCCAGGATCTCGATGCTGCGTCTGAGTATCAGCTTTTTCATATTCATAAGGGTATGTCCGGCATTTGTCTTCCGCTACATTGGCGCGGCCAGCGGCTTTACCCGGCAGATGGACCAGATATTGCCGATGCCGTCGATCATCTGCTCCCACCCTTCAAAGCGCTGTGTCCCGACGGCCTCAATGGCAACAGGGTTGTAAAGGGGAATGTAAGGCAAATCCGCCATGAGAATCCGTTGCATTTCCCAAACAAGCTCCTGGCGGCGGGCGGGTTCCATGGCTTGAACCGATGCGTCTGCAAGGCGGTCAAACTCTGGATTGCGATAACCGCTCATGTTCCAGCCGCCCGGACGGTCGTTGGCCGAGTGGAAAAAATTGTTGAGATAATCCGGGTCGAGCGATAACTGGCCGTAACCCAGGATAAAGGTGTCAAAGTCCTGCCGGTCCTTTATCCGTTGCAGGAGCGCGCCGAAGGACATCGGCCTGGTCGAAGCCGGGATGCCCAAATCCTTGAGCCATTCCTGTATAATGACGCCGCACGTGGCCCGGGCGGGGTCGTAGTCGGCCGGTGGCGTCAGGATGGTAAAAGCATCCATCGGACGCCCCGAAGGCAGGATGATCCCGGATGGAGAAACGACTTTGCCGGCGGCGTTGACCGGTGGCCGGTCCCATGTGTAGCCGGCATCGGAGAGCAGCCGGAATGCCATTTGTATCCGCTCCTCTCTGGACAGGCCATGACCGTATTGGGGCAGGTCAGCGGCATGCCAGAAAATATTTTCAGACGGTACAATGGAATCCATACTTGCGGCATATCCTTGCAGCACGCGCTCGATGATGAAATCTTTGTCAATGAGGATGGTTGCGGCCCGTCTGAAATCCGGATCGGAGAATGGGGCGTGACGTACATTGAACCCCATGTAATACAATGCGCTTCTGTCGCTCAGGAAGATCTTCGTGTTTCTGTTTTTTTCAAGCCCATCGATATAGCCGGGCTGGATGGACCACCAGAAAAAATCGACGGCGTCTTTTTTCAACGCCAGAATGGCGACATCGGCGGTGCTGTACATCTTGAACAGAATCGCATCGGCATGCGGTCCGAGCCGGCGGTTGCAAATGACAAGGTTTTTCCCGAAAAAATGCGGATTCTTCTTCATGTGCAGGAAAGCCCCTTGACGCCACTGTTCAAGCATATATGGTCCGCTGCCCAAGGGCTTCGGGATTTTTGCGTTCATCAGTGCCACCAGTGGTTTTTTGGTGCTGCCTGCTTGTTGCGCGATGGGGGCCCACTGGCTCTTGGGGACGATAAAGCTCACCAGGGTTTTGGTCAGAAAGATGGCCCGTGGCTGGCTGAGGAAAAAACGGACGGTCTGGTCATCCACGGCGACGGTTTTTTCAACGAACTGCCACTGGGCGTAATACCGCGGCACCTGGAATTGCCGGATCAGATCCACGGTGAAAACCACGTCGTGGGCGGTAAGGGGTGTTCCGTCCGACCATTTGGCATGGCGAAGGCGAATGGTGTAGGATTCCGTTGCCGGGTCATATTCGGGCATGGAGGCTGCCAGCCAGGGTGCCAGGTCAAGCGTGTCCGGATCGTAGGTATAAAGCGGTTGGTAGATCAGGGATAAAACTTTTCTCGAATTGGCGTCGCTGGCCAGCCAGACGTTGGTGGTTCTGGGCTCCTCCATCAGGCCAATGCGCAGCATCTGGCTGTCATGCTTGCCGGGACCGCAGGATATTAAAGCAGCAAGCAGACATGACAAAAGAAAACCGGTCAGCATTTTTCCATGGCGTATAACAGGCAAGAGCATTATCCCTCATATGCTTTGGCCGGCAGCCTATTGCAATGCCGGCGACTTATCAATGGTTAGAGCACAGGACGTATCATGCGGGGGCACGTTCCCGCTGATGGCTGGAAGCTTGCGCTTCGACGAAATCGATCACCCAGGTTTCGATTCGGCAGTTGTTGAGCCCGTTGATCCGGGGTATGCCGCCGGGGCTTACACAGTAGA
>JAGTVD010000541.1 GCA_018224505.1 Desulfatitalea sp.
ATGCACCTAATGCGTTCAATGAGATCAATCAGATCAATCAGATCAACGAGTTCATTGAGATCAATGAAATCAATGAGTTCCATTATTAATTGATAGGGGTCGGGAAGGGATGACCCCTCCCGGCCCCTATCAGTGGTGCCAGGCACGGAGGGTTGAGGGCTCACCACCCAGATAGGAAATTAGGAAAAAATAAAATACAATTTTACCGCTGGATATTGCGATGAAATGCATCCCCCAAAAGGGTAGCCGACGGCTGCGCAAAGGGCGCCGATCCATAGAGGGGCACTATTATCTGCTGACCACCACGACGCATGAAAGACGACGGCTCCTAATGGATGGGCGTATTGCAAAAGTAGTTCTTGAAAGTTTGGAATGGCTGCATTCGAAGGAGCTTATCTTCCTTCTATCAGCGGTTGCGATGCCGGATCATGTCCATTTGGTCTGTCGGCTCCTCCAAGAGGATCTGGGACGTACCATGCAACGTTTCAAGACCTACACAGCCGCCCAAGCCAACGCGATTCTGGAACGAAATGGTCCTTTCTGGCAACGACACTTTCATGATCATGCCATCCGGTCGGATGAGAACCTGCATGACATTGTCCTTTATTGTCTCCATAACCCGGTGAGGTGGGGTTTGGTGGACCATTTCCATCAATACCCGCACTGGCGTTGCTGCTGGGATGTGTAGGGTGAAACGCTGGCAAGGCAGTTGATTCTCATGCTCCTCGACGTATCCCCACTGTGGAAGCGGCTTCCAGCCTCGATCGGGTTCCCGGATAGGACCGTTGCAAATGCCCAGTTGGGAGGCGTCGACAAAAATTGTATAAAGCGCGAAGCTGCCTGCTAATCTCATCGCGCCTGGAAGCCGCTCCCGCAGGGGTGTAGGGTATGTCCGGAGTGGTGGGGCACGATCGCAGCTGGAGACACCTAACCTGCTGCCAGTGCTTGACAGGATGGACGATTGAGAGCCCATCAACCCGGACCACCCGGTCACCCAATCAACCAGTCAACCAACTAATCAATCGCCTAACCGCCTAACAGATCAAGCAATCAACCCATCAACCGATCAACGGAACAACCCATCAACCAACCAATCAACCGACCAACAGATCAACCAACCAACCGATCAACCGACCAACCGACCAACCGTTCTACCCATCAACCCGTTCCTGCTGTTTAATCCGGCAGCAGGTCGTAGAAGTAGCACATCACATCCGAGCGAGTGACGATGCCGATGAGGCGGTCGTCTTCCACCACGGGCAGGCGGCCGATGTCCTGGCGGATCATGATGCGGGCGGCCTGGAGGGGACTTTTGCCGGGTTCGATGGTTTGCACGGGCTGTTTCATGAAGGCTTTGACGGGGGCTTTGAGTTGGGAGTCGCGGCGTAATTTCTGAAAGTCGCGCCGGCTGATCATGCCCACCAGTTTACCGTCAAGGGCTACCGGCAGGCCGGTGCAGCCTTTAACACGCATGATTTTGGCCGCTTCGTCCATGGGGGCGTCGGGGCTGACGGTCTGGACGGGAAAAGACATCAGATCGCTGACCTGCACCGAGGCTTGCTGGTTGCCGTTGATCAGCCCGAGGATCATATCGGATACCGCCTCGGGGTTGACCTGACGCAGCATGGCCGAACCGGCGCCCGTGTGCCCGCCGCCGCCCATGCTGCGCATGATGTCGCCGATGTGCAGGCCGGCCACGTCACTGCGGCCAATAACCATGCAGCGCTCGTTTTCCGGCAGGCAGAAGATACCGAAGGCCGCATCCACGTTCATGATGTCGCGGTACATGTTGACCACCAGTGCCAGACCGTCCACGTGGCCCTCAACCGCAAGATGGCTGATGCTCACCGAGTGGCCGTTAACCTTTTCCCGCCGGGCATTGGAGAGCATCTGGAACAGGATCTCCTTTTGTTTTTCACCGTATGCGGGCCGCAAAAAACGCCTGAGGATGGCCAGGTCGGCGCCTTGGTTCAACAGGTGGCCGGCGGCATGGGCATCCTCGGCGGTGGTACTCGGAAAGGTCAGCTGCCCGGTATCTTCGTAGAGCCCGATCAGAAAGAGGGTCGCCTGGATGGGGGTCAACCGTTTGCCCTCGGCCCGCAGACAACGCATCAACAGGGTAATGTTCGCCCCCACGGGATCGTGACACTTCCAGGAGGCGTTGATGGTGGCGGGCTGGGTGTGGTGGTCCCAGAGCAAAATCTCGAGGTTGGGATTCTTGCGGAATATGGCCATCCCGCTGAGCCGTTCCCATTGGGCGGTGTCCACCACGATCAGCCGCTCCGCCTTTTCCAGGTCAGGCGCCGGCATCTCGATCCAGGGGAACACGTCCTTGTGCAGCGAGAGAAAGGCCTTGACGTTGGGGTTGACAGGCTTGGGGAGCAGCGGTGTGGCTTCGGGGTAGAGCAGCATGGCGGCGACCAGGGATGCAAGGGCATCGAAGTCGCTGTTCTTGTGGGTCGTTATGATCGTTTCCATTCCATATCCAATGGCGGCGCGTCAGTTGCGTTGAACGGTTTCCCCGAACCCTGAAACTTCTATCGGTCCGGGCGCCCTGTAACTTAAGTCCCTCCACAATCAATAAACCCCACAATGATTTGACAGGATACGTGAATTCATCCATATAGGCAATTCGTATCGTACCCGTCAATCCACAATCGCCCCCACCCCAACAAGGCGCGGAGACCATGAAAAAATTCATTATTTCGGCGCTGGGCAAGGACAGGCCCGGTATCATTGCAGCGGTAACACAGGTGTTGTTCGAGCAGGACTTTAACATCCAGGATGTGAGTCAAACCATTCTGCAGACGCAATTTTCCAGTATCATCGTCGTCACCGGACCGGATGCCGTCGACCCGCGCAGCTTGTGCGAAATCCTCACGGCGGCCACGCGAAATCTCGATATGCATTTCCATGTCCGGGAACTGGACCCCGCCGGCAGCGGCTGGGCGACCTGTGCCTGCGAATCGTTCGTGATCACGACCCGCGGACCGGACCGCAAGGGGTTGGTCGCCCAGATCACGGCGGTGCTGGCCGCTCACAATGTGAATGTGACTCAACTACAGGCCGCCTTCCGCGGAGGGGACGATCCGGACCACAATGTGATGATTTACGAGGTGGATATCCCCATCGACGTGGACCAACCGGCGCTCGATGCAGCGCTGAAGGCCAAGGGGCGGGATCTGAATCTCGAGGTGAACATCCAACACAAAAACATTTTCGAGGCCATCAACCGGATCTGAAATATCCGACCGGCCATATGAAGGATACCGATACGCCATGCTCACTCACAGTGAAATTTTATCCGTGCTGGAGATGCTGCACCATGAGCATCTGGATCTGCGCACCGTCACCCTGGGCGTCAGCCTTCTTGACTGCGCCAGCGATGACTTGGGGCGCTTCACCACCCGGATCTACGACCGGATCACCCAAAAGGCCGAACGACTGGTGGCGGTATGCGATCAGGTAGGGGAAAAGTACGGCATACCGGTGGTCAACAAACGGGTCTCCGTCAGCCCCATCGCCGTGGCCGCGGCGCCCTTTAACAGCGAGCAGATGGTCGCCGTCGCCCATGCCCTGGACCGCGCCGCCCGCACGGTGAACGTGGATTTTATCGGCGGTTTTTCAGCCCTGGTGGAAAAAGGGATTGCCACGGGCGACCGCGCCCTGATCGATGCCCTGCCCCAGGCGTTGTCCGAAACCGAACGGCTGTGCGCCTCCATCAATGTGGCCTGCACCCGGGCTGGCATCAACATGGATGCCATCCTGCTGCTCGGACGCCGGATCAAGGCGGCGGCGGATTTGACCGCCGACCGGGACGGCATCGCCTGCGCCAAACTGTGCGTGTTCGCCAA
>JAGTVD010000542.1 GCA_018224505.1 Desulfatitalea sp.
AGCAGTCCGGCAAGGCTGACAGTTGCGATCAGGGCCGCTTCATACAAGGATAAGCCGCGAATGGCGATCCACAAGCCGAAGTTGGACAACAGCAGCGGACGGCCGACCAGCAGCAGGGTGTAAAGTATGACAACCCCCGCCGCGGCGCCGGATAGGGTCAGCAGGGCCGATTCTCCGATGATCAAGGTGAAAACATTGCTGGGTCGCGCGCCTACTGATCTCAAAATGGCCATTTCCCGGCGGCGTTCGTTCACGCTGGTCATCAGCGCGGTAAGCATGCCGGAGAGGCCCACCACCACCACAAAGCCCGACACCACCCGCAGCGCCTTTTCGGCGATCCCGATCAGGTCCCACAGCTCCTGCAGCGCGACCCCCGGCAGGATCGCCAGCAGGGGCTCCGGCCGATAGTCATTGATGAACCGCTGTACCGCGAAGGCCGCCAGGCGGGAGTTGAGACCGACAAAGACGGCGGTGATCGATTGCGGTGTTAAATCCATCTCAAGTACGTTTTCCATCGGAATCGACAATCCCGGCAGGGGGGCGCCGTCGTGCCAGCCCACATGGATGGCCTCCATGCCTTCCAAGGGGATGTGGATGGTCTGGTCCACCGGCGTTCCGGTTCTTTTTAAAATACCGACCACCGTGAAAGGCATGTCGTCGTGGTGAACGAAACTGACCTTGCCGGCGCCGTGGGCGATGATGATCGATCGGCCGGGGCGATAATCCAGGGCCCGGGCCACGTCGGCCCCCAGGACCGCTTCGAACACCCCTTGGAAGAGGCGCCCCTGGGCGAATTCCAGGGGCCGGTTGTCCGCATGGCGCAAATATTCAAAATAGTCGCCGTTGGTTCCCAGCACCCGGTACCCCTGGTGGGAGTCCCCCAGGGAGATGGGAATGGTCCAGCGCACCTGGGGGTGAGCGGCGATCTGCCGATAGCTTTCCCAGGAGATGTTGTTAGTGGCGTTGCCGATCCGGAAGACCGCATAGAGCAGCAACTGGACCGGTCCGCTGCGGGCGCCGACCACCAGATCGGTGCCCGATAGGGTGTTGACGAACCCGGATTTGGCCTCGGTGCGGATGCGTTCCACACCCAGCAGCAGTGTCACGCTCAGGGCGATGGAGACGATGGTCAATACGGTGGTGGCTTTGCGGTTGCGAAAGCTTTTGAATGCCAGGGTAAACATCGCTTGCCTCGTTGGTCCGTCAACGGTGCGACGCGCCGGCGACGTTGATATCGTCCAGGCGGATCGTCCGATCAAACAGGGTTTGCAGGGTGGTGTCGTGACTGACGAACACCAGCGTGGTGGCTTGGCGGTCGCATTCGTTGAACAGCAGACGGACGAAAGCCGCGCGATGATCGGCATCCAGAGAGGAGGTCGGTTCGTCGGCGATGATCAGTTCGGGGGCACCGATCATAGCGCGGGCGGCGGCCACGCGCTGTTGCTGTCCCACGCTCAGTTCCGTAGCCGGTTTGTCGATCAAATCACTTCTGTTCATGCCCAGTTTTTCCAGCAGGTGCAGGGCCTGCCCGTTCAACCCGTCGGGGCCTTCCGCGGACTTCCTGCGCCGGGACGGGGAGAACCGGCAGGGCAGGGTGACATTCTCGCGCACCGACAGGTACGGAATCAGGTTGAACATCTGGTGGATGAAGCCGATATGGTCCGCCCGGAAGCGGTCCCGGCCGGCACTGTTCAGCGCGTTGAGCAACACCCCGCCGACCCTGATCGTGCCCTGCAACGGCACAAGGATGCCGGCGATCAGACTCAGCAGGGTGCTCTTGCCGCTTCCGCTGGGACCCACAATAAAGACCCGCTCGCCGCGCGCGATGGACAAGCGCTCGATGGTCAATACCGGGGCATGCGCCTTGCGCCACGCGAAATGCACGCCGTCCATGTCGACGGCCAACGGCGTCTTTTCCTGATTCGTCATACTCAAGTGCAACCTCCCCTTAAAAGCGTCCGCCGGGTGAACCTCAAAAGGAGATCCGGTTGTTGCCCGGGGTCAGCGTCCGACCGGTTTGCCGGGAGTCGGTGATGAGCTGCACCTGGATGATCTCGATTCCCGGGAAAATGTCGAACAACCGGATATCCATGTGGGTAAGCTTTTGCGGATCGTCGCAAACGAATTGGTATTCGGCTGTAAAATCGCTGTGGATGTCATGATCATGATCAGAATCGTGATCATGACCATGGGCCTTGTCTGAATCCTTGTGGTCATGGTCATGGGCGTTGGGTTTCGGGTCACCATGGGGTGTCATGTCGGAGTGGACTTGGGCGCGGATCAGTCGTCCCCGTGCCGGGGCGGGCAACTCGAAGAGCGTTTCGCCGGCCATCAGTTTTTCCTCGGCCCTCTTTAGGGCCGCCTTTTGGCGATCGGTGCGTGGCTGGTGCTCGAAGCCTACAATATTGGCCGCCGGGCTGATCAGCGCGATGGACAATGCGTTGCCCTCCACGGCAATGTTCAATTGGGCCACACCATGGACATGCGCCGCAAGCTGCCGGTGCGCCGCAACAGTGGCCACATGGGTGAACGGCAGGAGTATCGTTGAGAGCATAAAAAAAATGATGGTTAAAACTTTGGGCATTTTAATGAACATTTCAGCCTCCCCTGGAAGCGCTGCGCCCACGCGCGGCGGGTCGCCACGCATGCCTCAGCATCAAGTAGGTGTTTCGTAGTGCGATACGGACTATGATTTATGCGGCGAAAGGGGAGAGAGGCGGGGCTCGCGCTTCAACGGGCAACGCACACGTTTTGATGGTAAAAGGCCGTGTTACGGCAGTGAGGGAATCAACTTTTTCATTGCCCGCAATGGCGAAATGCGTTCGGGCCACATGCAATTGGTGGGTGGCCAGAAAACCGCACAGCGGGCATTCGTGAAACCGGCCGGCATGCGCTCCGGCCCGAACCTGTTCGCTGGCGTGGCCGGGCCTTGTGTGGTCACAATCGGCATGGCGGTGGAATAGCGGGTGCACCGCCGGCAATCCGATGGCAATAAACAAGATCACCACCAGTGATACCCGGCATTTGATTGCAAGCATCGATCGTGTTTTCAATAGGCTGTTCACGCTTTCCGATTCGCTGTGACACGCTGTCGGGAAGGCTAACACACCGGGTAGGTGGATTCAAATCCTTTCCAAAGGCTCATCCACCCCGATCATGGCGCGGGTCTCCCTGATGATCTCCATGGCGCACTCCCGGTCTCCGTCAAATTCAAGCCGGTCGCCCCGGATATTGAAGCGTACGCCGCAATCATATTTGCAGGCCACGCTGTTGAGCATTTTTCGCCAGATTTTGCGATTCCAAGTGTTGTTGTTTGCGATCATGACATCCATCCTTAACCATCCGAACGGCAGCGGGTGCAACCCCGGTGTGCAAATCCCATGTCGGCGTATTTCGTTGACCATCTCCGGTTCATTCACTGTTGTAGAATTATGCAGTAAACATGCCATGGTCCTCAACGACAAGCCTCATCCCCGCCACACAGGGCTTGGTGCCTTCTTGCGGCCGGTTAAGACGCACAAGTAAAAACAAAAGTGTAATACACCGCCCTAAAGAATACAAATACGTCAGTATCGGGTTCGAAGAGATAGCGGCGATTCGACAGTTGCTTGACGCTCTGCGCGTTCCCGGCCGGCTGATAGCATCAAGGAACCCATCTGATCGGGGGCTTTTTTCGGGCGACGGAAGCGGTGATCCAGCGGTGGCCATCGAATGGCTCCCCATCGGAGAACGCTATTGGCGCGCACATTGATCGCAGATGCCGGAAAGGAAAATTTCGTGGTTCTCCAGCACAAACCCGTCGGGCACCACCTTTTCCTGTTTCAGGGCGCAACCGGGAAGCTCATACACACGATTGCAGCTGTGACAGTGAAAATGATGATGATGGGCCTTCTCCGACCGTTCGTAGAGGGTGCCGCGTTGTGGGTGGTTGATAGCTTTGAGCTGGCCGGCGGCCACCATATCCTTGAGGTTGCGGTAAACCGTCGCCTGGTTTAAGGATGGGACTTTTTTACGGCCGGCGGCCAGTACCTCGAGAACTCCCAGCGGCCGGTCATGCCGCCTGAAGACCTGTTCGATGGCTGCGCGTTGTGTGGTGTAGCGTTTCATGTCCCATACCTCGCCGCCACTATATCCGAACCCCCACCACTTTGCAATTCCTTCAATCGGCGATCAACCAGAATGTTGGGCCGGCGGCGCGCGGCACAGTGACCAAGGCCCGTTAGCCTTTTTGCGCGAGCCCTTATGGTCACAGGCGGGTGGAAACGGGTCCAATTCCATCGCCCGAAAGCGGCTGCCATTAAAACACACAAGGTGTTGTCGCCCCATCCGGCGTCGCCCACGAACTATCCCTTTTGGAGTGAAACGATTTTGATCCGGTAGAAATAATTTTTATTCGCCGTCAGGGTTGACAAGCGCAAGCCCGGCCTGGTAATTCGTCTTCGTAAAATGCAAATGCAAACGCAATAGCGATTGCCGTACCCCGTTTTACAACCGAGCTTTCAGGAGGCAACATGTCTAAACACAGTTATTGGATCGCGTTGGTAATGGTCGCGGCGCTGGTGGCGCCGCTGCCGGCCCTGGTACAACCCGAGAGCCGTGACGGGCGCACCGGGTTGCGTTTTAATCCGGACATTTCCGTGGTGATCGATTCCATCTTTTACGGTTACGACGGACCGGGGCCCCTGGGAGATGCCCTGGAAGCGCTGCAGGGATTCGGCCACGCGCATGGGCCGGGCGATGATCATCACCACCACCACCACCATGACCACGGTTTCGAAAAGGGATTCAATCTGCGCCATCTGGAAGTGATGCTCTCCGCCGATGTGGACCCCTATTTCAAGGGATGGGCCACCGTGGCGGTGGACACCGATGGAGCCGAGCTCGAGGAGGCGGTGGTGTTGACCACGGCTCTACCGTTGGGGCTGCAGGTCAAGCTGGGCAAATTTTTCAGCGACTTTAGTCGGATCAACGCCCAGCACGCCCATGAGTGGAATTTTGTGGACGCACCGTTGATCCATCACGTTTTGCTTGGCGATCATGGCCTCAACGAAATCGGCCTGCAGCTCTCCTGGTTGACACCGGCGCCCTTTTTTCTGCAGGCGGGTATCGAGGTGCTGCAGGGCAAAAACGAAACCGCCTTCGAATATCACGGTGACGGGCCGCTGCCCGAGCGCAGCAATCCAAGGCTGTTCGTCGGCTGGCTGCGGGCGGCGCCCAATCTCACCGGTCGCCACGCCCTGCAGTTCGGGGTCTTTGCCGGCCGTGGCGTGCGCCAGGAAGAACACCTGGGACCGGATGGCGATGACGATATCGGCAGCCACTATCTGGACGGCCACCAGTGGCTTTACGGCGCGGACTTTGTCTATCGTTACACACCTCCCCGGGCATACGGGCACGGCAGTTTTATCCTCGAGGGGGGCTACCTGGCCCGCAAAAAAGAAGTGGACCTGATTGCGCACAACAACCCCGAGCGGGCCGGACTCATTGGTCGGACCCGCAAGGAAATGCAGGACGGCTTGTATTTGCAAGCGGCTTATGGGTTTGCGCCCCGCTGGCGGCTTGGGTTGCGCGGGGAGGTATTGGGCCTGACCAACAAGTGGCAATTGCCCAACGGCGCCGAACGCTCGTTCGATGAGAGTTACCGCGCCACGGCGATGATCGACTGGACCTTGACCGAATTCTCCCGCCTGCGGCTGCAGGGCAGCCATGGGCGCTACGATTTGGAAGATGGTAAAAAAGATATCCAAGAGGTTTTGCTGCAGGCTGTTTTCACTTTCGGGTCCCATGGCGCGCACCGATTCTGAAACCGAACATACGGGGAGAAAAGCAACATGATTAAGAAGAACTGCTGGATATATGCCATATGGATCGGGCTGATCCTGTGCGCCCAGGCCTGGGCAGCCGCGCCACGGCCCCTCGACATCGTGGCGACAACGCCGGAACTGGGCGCCCTGGCAGCTGCCCTGAGCGGTGAAGCGGGCCGGGTGCGGACGATCACTTCGGGAAAGGAAGATCCGCATTTTTTGAATGCCCGTCCTACTTTCGTTGTGATGGCGCGCGATGCCGACCTGTGGATCCGCATGGGTATGGATTTGGAAGTCGGGTGGGAACCCGTACTGCTGGAGAGCGCTCGGAATCCGGCTATTCGCGTTGGGCAGTCGGGCCATTTCGATGCCGGCGAAGCCATTGCTTATGCCCTGGAGGTGCCCGATGCCACTGCCACCCGGGCACAGGGGGATGTGCATCCGCACGGCAATCCCCACTATATGCTCGATCCGCTCAATGCCCGGGCCGTGGCAATCGCTTTGGCGGATCGACTGGGCAGGATTGATCCGGTCCGGCAGGGACTCTACGAAGCCAATCTATCGCTGTTTTTGCAACGGCTGGACGAGGCGATGTTCGGCGAGGCCTTGGTGGACCGGCTCGGGGCGGAACAACTGTGGGCGGCAGAGGTTGAGGGGGTTTTGCCTGACCTGCTGGCGCACCAAGGCGTTGCGGATTTGCTGGGGGGGTGGCGGCACGCCATGTGGCCCTGGCGTGAAAAGCCGATCATCACCTTCCATAAAAGCTGGTCCTATTTTGTGAATCGGTTCGGTTTGGCCGTGGCGGCCCATCTTGAGCCGTTGCCCGGTGTCCCCCCCAGCCCGGCCCATTTGGCGCGGGTCATTGAAACGGCCGGGAAACACGGTGCCGCCCTCATTGTGCGGGAGCCGTTTTATCCGCCCCGGCCGGCCGATTTTGTCTCCCGGGAGACCGGGATCCCTGTCGTTGTTGTTTCATGCTACGGTGCGGATGCATCCGCGGGCGGCTATTTTGCATTGATGGATATCATCGTCGGCGCGTTTACCCGATCAATCGACTTCTGACCGTGACGCTGACCCTGGTGGGCCGGACCCATCGCCCTCGTACCTCAAAAGCGATGGGCCTGGCTGCCTCAATGCCATGGACCAAGAATTGTCGGATGCAGTTATGGGTTCAAGATCTTTACCAACCGCGGCCACCGTGCGCGAACCTGTGATCGTTTGTGAAAACCTGGCCGTGGGCTACAACGGCCGGGTGTTGCTGCAGGGGGTCGATCTGGTTGTGTCCGAAGGCGCTTTTCTGCCTGTGGTAGGGCCCAACGGTGCTGGCAAATCCACCCTCGTGCGCGCCATTCTTGGACTGGTACCGCCCTTGGCGGGCCGCATCCGCACCCCCTTTGCCGTTTGGCCTCCCGGCTATGTTGCCCAACAGAAAACCATCGACCCGCTCTATCCGGTTTCGGTGATGGATATTGTGCTCATGGGCGCCTACGGTCGGATGGGCTGGCATGGCCGCCGCCATCGGGCCGAATGTCGGCAGCGGGCTGAAAAACTTCTGACCGATTTCGGTCTGGCGGAACACCGCCACAAAACCTTCGACCAGTTGTCCGGCGGCATGCGGCAAAAGGCGCTTATCGCTAGAGCGCTAGCGGGGGACCCGCGGGTGCTGGTGATGGACGAGCCCACGGCGGAACTGGATCACAACGCCCAACAAGTCGTGCTGGAAATCCTTTACCAGGCGTCCAGCCGTGATGGACTGACAGTTATTCTGGTGCATCATGGGTTGGACCGGATCGCCGACATGGCCTCGCACGTGTGTCTGGTCAACGCCGGCCAGGTTCGCCTGCTGTCGAGCAAAGAGGCGATGTTCTGATGGATCACCTGCGGGTTTTACTGGAACTGTTTCCCTGGTCCCTGGTCGCTGGGGTCCTCATTGCCGCGCTGTGCGCCGCCATGGGGAGCTATGTCATCTTGAAACGGGTGGTGTTCATCGGCGTGGCATTGTCCGAAGCCGCGGCCCTGGGCATCGCCGCCGGCATGGTCGTCGGTTTTCCGGGATTTGCCGGCGCCGCTGTGTTGACGTTGATTTCCGGTTTGGGATTGTCAAGACCCTACGAGGTCGGTCGGCTGCCACGGGACGCGATCCTGGGGATTCTGTTCGTCACCGCCGCGGCATTGAGCGTGCTGCTGGTTTCAGGCGCCGGATTGGGGTTGGAAGAGGTCAAAGCATTATTGTACGGTGATCTGATTCTGACCCGGCCTGCCGATCTGGTTATCGTTGCCCTTGTGTTTTTGCCCGTGACAGCCCTTTGGGTTTTGTTTCACCGACCGATTCTCTTCACCTTTCTCGACCGCGAAGCCGCACGCTTGCTCGGTGTGCGTGTGGTGTTCTGGGAAGCTTTCTATTTTTGCGCATTGGCCCTGGTGGTGGCCGCTTCAGCGCGTGTGGCCGGCGCCTTGCTGGTTTTTGCCTACCTGGTGGTTGCCCCTTCGACCGCCTTGCTCGCAAGTCGGCGGCTGGCAACGGTGCTGGCGCTGGCCGTGGGGATCGCCATCGGCTGCACTCTGTTGGGGCTCTACAGCGCCCTGGCCCTGGACTTGCCGGCCAATCAATTGGTCGTGGCGCTGCTGACCCTGGTCTTTATGGTCACCATAGCCGTTCGGGCGCTGCCGTGGCGCCAGCAATGACATCTGAGCCCCTATCCCTATTTTCGCCGCAGACTTTCTTCCTTTTCATGTTGTGCCTGCGCTTCCAGGCAGAACTCGGCGACTGGCCGGGCTTCGAGCCGTCTGATGCCGATGGGCTCGCCGGTATCCTTGCAATACCCGTAGGTGCCGTGCTCAATGCGTTTCAACGCATTGTCGATTTTGGCGATAAGCTTCCGATATCGATCCCTTGTCCGAAGTTCCAGAAATGCGTCTGACTCCTCGGCGGCACGATCCGTCGGATCTGGATGGGCGGTGCTGCCCAAAGTCATTTTGGTTAAGGTTTGGTGCGAGGCAAGCAAAAGCGACTCCCGCCATGCCAAGAGCTTGGTCCGAAAATAGGCTAGTTGCCTTGCATTCATATACGGTTCGCGCTGTGTTGGGCGATAATCGCCTTTTCTTATATCGGTCATAATCCTCCCCCCGCCTCGGCTGGTAGGCGTTTGTCGGTGTTGTCCGCAGCTTGATTTGACCCATTGCAACCTCGGAAACGAAACGCCAAGTGGGCCGGCAATGCTGACGCCAAGCTTGTGATGCCATGGTGTAATCGAATCGTGATGATCGACCCGCCAATAATGGCGTATTTTAAGGCCGATCATGAAGGTATGCAACTAAATTGCATCGGTTCAGTTGTATTTTCTGATTTTTCGTGGATGGACGGTTATCGGCTCCTCCCCGATGGCCTTTAGCCGTTCAGAGAGAATTGCTGGGGCTTCTATGGAAATGCTTGACAAAAGCTAATTTACCGGCTAAGTGCCACTGCAAACAAAGTTAGAGGATGCTCATAGTGAACGAAGATCAATACAAAGAAATCAAATTATAACATTATAAGGATATGAAATGATTTCAAGGCAGCCTTCCCGAAACAGAACAACGCTCCGAGAATGTCTCGAATGCCCAACCTGCGCTAAGCCTTTGGAAAGTCGGCATGATGGGTGTCGGTTTTTAACCGATGTCGCCAACGGCTGCCGCTGCCGAATCCGCAGGCACCGCTCCCAAGGGGCAATCCGTCAGCGGCTTCTTGATCTGGGATTCGTGCCCGGCGTGGAGGTGGAAATGGTGCGCTGTGCCACCCTGGGGGATCCGTTGGAAATGCGCCTGGGGGATTACTATGTCACCTTGCGTAAACGCGAGGCCGATTTGATCGAGATCGCAGAGGGATAATGGGGAGAGGTGACATGCCTGTCACCGCAAACTGAATTGCATGATGCGCCGCCGATGCGGACGGGGCATCCGACGACGCTGATACGAAGGCTTACATGGCAACCACCGCCCGAGACATTACCATCGGCCTGGCAGGCCAGCAAAATGCCGGCAAGTCCACTGTTTTCAATATGCTCACCGGGGCCAATCAGCACATCGCCAACTATCCCGGGGTCACCATCGATAAAAAGGTCGGTAGTTACCGCGATGAGCGGGGTCGGGTGGAAGTCGTGGACTTGCCCGGGTGTTACAGCCTCACGTCTTATTCCCTTGAGGAGCGGGTCACCCGGGATTTTTTGCTGCGGGAAAAGCCCGACGCCGTCATCAACGTTATCGATGCGGCCAGTTTGCGACGCGGCTTGTACTTTACCTTCCAGTTGTTGGAAATGGGCTTTCCCGTGGTAATGGCCCTGAATATGGTGGATGTGGCCGAATCCCAGGGGCGCAGTGTGGATGCGGATCAGTTGGCCCGTTTGCTGGGCATTGCCGTGGTGCCCACGGTGGCACGGAAAAAAAGAGGTAAGGGGGCGCTGCGCCGGGCCATTCGCAACATTGCCGGAGGCGATGGTTTTTCGGCGATCGCGGCGGAAAGTACCTATCGTATCGACTATGATGCTCTTGAAACCCCCATCGCAGCGATTGAAGGGGCATTGGCGGATTCCAAGACCCTGTCCCGGGTGGTGGCGTTGCGTTGGTTGGCTGTTAAGCTGCTGGAAGGCGACGCCGAGTCCCGGAGCCTGGTGCGGCAGTACCACGCGCATCCCGATCCGGTGCTCGACGCGGTGGACGCTGCCGCCCGGGACTTCGAGGCGTTCCATGCGATCTCCACGGTCGATTACATCGCCTCCTGCCGGGATCGCGTAGCTGCGGAAATAGTCGGTCGGTGTCAGCAGGTAGCGCGGCCGGGTACGGTGCACCTTTCCGAAAAGATCGACCGGGTGTTGCTGCACCGTGGATTGGCCCCCCTGTTTCTGGTCCTGACGGTCTATTTAATATACGAGATCTCCATCGTTCAAGGATACAAGTTGACCTTTTTGACCTGGCCGGCCCTTGCCTGGGTGCGCGCCACCGTAGCCGGTCTGCTGCCCGATCCTGGTCTGCTTCACGATACCCTGATCCGTTCACTCTCCCTGTGGATGGTGGACAGCGTGAATACCCTACTCAACTACGTGCCGTTATTCCTCATTCTTTTTGCCCTCATCGCCATTTTGGAAGATTCCGGGTACATGGCCCGCATTGCCTTTATTCTGGACCGGGTGTTTCGCAGTTTCGGCCTGCACGGACAGTCTACCTTGCCGTTCATCCTGGGCGGTGTGTTTACCGGGGGGTGCGCGGTACCCGGGATCATGGCCACCAAAGGCATCCCCGACGAGCGATCCCGATTAGCCACGATCCTCACCGTACCTTACATGAACTGCCTGGCCAAAATTCCGCTCTACACCCTGCTGGTGAATATCTACTTCACGGCCCACAAATCCTACGTGATGCTCTTTATCTCCACTATTACCATTATTATGGCCATGATCGTGGCCAAGCTGTTGACCACCACCATTCTCTCCGGCCGCGAGACTGCGCCCTTTGTCATGGAGATGCCCAGCTACCACATGCCCACATTGACCGGTGTGCTGCGCCGGGCCATCGACCGCACCTGGTCCTACATCAAGAAGGTGGGCACGGTTGTGGTGGCCGTGGCCATCTGCGTCTATGTGCTGCTGCAGTATCCCGGGCTGCCTGGGGAGCGGCGGGATCATTATGACGCCGAAATGGATCGCGCCGTGACGGCTTTCCAGGAGCAGACCCGGGAGAGCGATTACGCCGCTCTGTTACAGGGGCCGCGCATTCTCGAGCTGCTCAACCTGTCCGCGGCATACCGCGAAGCCAAGCTGGCCGCCGGCAACCAGGAGGCCTCCACGGCGGTGGATGTGCGCTTCGAGGAGCGGCACAGTGAACTTTTCCCATTGTTGCGACCCCGGGATGCCGAGGCCCGGGCCGTAAACCGGGCCCTGCGCAACCTGGCCACCGACCGTGCCACGCTGCGCACTCAGATCCGTGAAGAGACGATCGTTCACAGCTATTTTGGCACCATCGGCCGGGCCCTGGAACCGGTGACCCGCTTTGCCGGGTTCGATTGGAAAATCAACGTGGCCCTGATCAGCTCCTTTGCAGCCCGGGAATCCAGTGTGGCAACCCTGGGCGCGCTGTTCCAGGAAGGGGCGGACGAAAACATCACCCTGGAAGAGCGCATGGCGCGGGAGGGGGGCACCGACGGTCGTACACCATTGCATGCCCTGGCGCTGATTCTCTTCTTTGCGCTCTATCCACCGTGCCTGGCGGCCACCATCTTCCCCTCCGCCTGGTAATACACACCGCCGCATGGCCGACACCATGCGCCTGGTCAAGCGGGGGATGCTCGTCAGCCTGGGGATTTCCCTGTTGCTGGGCGCCGCCGATCGCAAAACCTCCCACATCGCCAGTGGCACGGTCTTTGTCGCCCTGCTCGGCTACCACCTGTACGTTTATCGCAAGCGCCTTTTGGCTTGAAAGGACCAAAAGCACAGTGCTATGTTCAATCTCCTGGAGGTGCTATGTGAAAAAGTCGATGTGGATCGCCTTGATCGCAATCGTGATGGTGGCGGTCATGGAAGATACCTCATTATCGGATAACTATCGTTATATCACTGCCGAGGCGCTGAACCTGCGC
>JAGTVD010000543.1 GCA_018224505.1 Desulfatitalea sp.
CCCACTTCAGTGGCGGTGGCGGCCGAAACGATGCAGGCGCCGATCACCACCCCCTCTTCGGGGGTACGGGCTTCCCAGACCGGCGGCATGGTATCGCTGTCCCGGCCGCTGTAAGTGACCACGCGGACCTCCACGCCCTTGGGATCCTCGGCCCGGGGGGAATAATTGGAAAGGGCGGTGGCGGCCAGGGTACAACGGGCATTGGGGTGGGAAATGGGGATCGGCTTGCCCTTGCCGTCCTTCATGCCTTTCTCCCAATGGCCTTGAAAGTTGCGCCCTTTGGCGGGCTGTTCTTCGCCGCTGCCGGTCCAGTGCGGCACACCGTCGGCGTCGATCAGCACATTGGACCAGATCACTTCCGTGCCCGGTTCGCGCAGGCAGCGCATTAAAACCGGGTCACCTTCCCAGTTCACATCCTCCAGAATGCCGAAGATGCCGCATTCCGGGTTGATCGCCCGCACGGAGCCGTCCTCGGCAATCCACATCTGGGCCAGGTCGTCACCAATGAAACGATCGCCGGCCATGGCCGTCGTGGTTTTGCCGCACCCGCTGGGGGCCGCACCGGCGATGCCGGTCACGCGCCCATCCGGGCTTTCCATACAGGTAATGAACATGTGTTCGGCCAGTTCCGCACCCCTTTTTTCGTAAACCGAACGGTCCACGGAAAAACGGTGGTTGCCTTTTTTCATCAACAGGGTGTTGCCGGCATAGGTGCACTTGTATGAGTAAGTGGTGCGATGGGCACGGTCCATCAGCACGCGGGCATCGGGCAGATCTTCCGCGCGGTTGAGCCCTTCGCTGTGAATATTGGTGTAAAAGTGGCCCAGGTGGCGTGTCTCTTTTTCGAACTCTTTGTAAATATTGCGGTAGAGTATCTCGGCGCTGTGCGACACATAGGCCGAGCTGGTGATCTCTATGGCGGGATTGGACACCGGCGAGCCCGCCGGCCCGCGGGCGTAAAAACCCACCACCATGGTTTTGCCGCGCATGATGCCGGCCATCCCCTTGCGCACCGTGTCCAAGGCGTCCGGGCGGGACATGCGCAACCCCAGGGAGCTGACCGGCTCGTCGTCGTTGGCCACATAGTAGGTGCGGTCAATGATCCGGCCCTGCTCCTCCTTGAGATCGAAATGGATGGTGTGGCCCTTCATGGGCAATACTTCCTCTTCGCCCTTTTCCAATGCCAGATCGCGGATGAACTGTCGGTCAGCCTCGTTGCCGGTGTTGATAAATACCTGATCGGGCTCGCACATCACAATGGCATTGGCAACCTTGAGCACCACCGCAGGAATCTCAAAAACGGCAATGCGTTTGAATTGCTCGGGTGCCAGCTTTTCTTCGAACAGCCGCCGCGCCGCCTCGACAGTGGTGACTTGTCCGATTTCCTGAACGATATCGATCCCCTCCTCGAATGTGAGCATACGCTACTCCTTTACGATTATTCTAAAGCCCAAAACGATCAGCCCTTCAGGGCCTCGTATGGTTATCATCCATTCGTTTGACCGCCCATGCACCCAATGGGCGCCGCATCGGGCATGTGCTGCCGGATCCATATCAACACGCGGTCGAATTCGGCGCACAACTCCGCCAGGGCCTTACCGCGATGGCTGATCCGGCCTTTTTCCGCCAAAGTCAGCTGCGCAAAAGTTTTGTTTAACGCCGGGTATAAAAAGATCGGGTCGTATCCAAAGCCGTTGTCTCCTGCCGGCACCCGTGCAATTACGCCTTCGCAGCGCCCCTCATAGGTCAGGGCCGGCCCCGTGGGAACCGCCAGGGAGAGAACGCATTCAAAGGCCGCCTTCCGGTTCTCCGTGTCGGCCAGCGCCTCCAGCAGCTTCTGGCACCGCTGCGCGTCGGTGGCATCCGGTCCGGCATACCGCGCCGATAAAACCCCCGGAGCCCCCCCCAGGGCATCCACCAGCAACCCCGAATCGTCCGCCAGCGCCGGCAGACCCAGGTAGCGGGCGGTTAAGCTGGCTTTTTTATAGGCATTTTCATCAAAAGTAGCACCGTCTTCTTCAATGAGAGGGATCGGACCAAAATCGTCCAGGTTTTTTATTTCGACGGCGAAGCCCTGCAACAGGCCTTGAATCTCTCTGGTCTTGCCCGCATTGCGGGTGGCCAGGACGATAGGTATTAAAGCGCTCACGTTCACCTCACGACATCGTGGTACGCCGTTGTTCTGAAAGCGAAAACCGGAAGCCGCCTTGCTCCTGCAACGGCCTTTCGGAAGCCTTGATTGTCCATCCGGATCCTGCTTCTGCCCTTTTGCCATAGAATCAGCCGTTTGGAAAGTTTAATTTTGCATACGGCAACGAGCTATGGTAGGCACCGATGGCGGCATGAGTGGTCCCTAGAATGTGACGTCCGGGGATTGCAGGGCTTTCATCAGCGCCAGATAATGGGTGGGCAGGCTGGGAAGCGCATGGATGCGACCGACCAGCTGCTTGAGCGGTTCGTGATCCAACAGGCTCTTGACCAGGAAAGACTTGCGAATCGTGGCAGTTAACTGGCTATCCTCGCAAGGTTTGGCCAGAAACTGGTGGGCCAGATCCACCGACTGCACGATGATGTTGCGATCGGCGTACCCGGACAGAATAATACGCACCACGCGCGGATATCGCTCACGTACCGTTTTCAGAAAATCCGGTTTCAGAAAATCCGGACCGCTATGATTCGGAAACACAAGTTCGGTGATCAACACATCCACAGATTCCCCGGCCGGCAGGGCCAGAGCGACGTGGGGGTCGGCGGTGAACCGGAGGGTCCATCTATCCTGCATCGCATGTGGCATGCCAGATTACCAATGACATTCTCCGCAACTCTTCCTTGCATTCCAATGGACAATCCGCGAAACTACCCATCCTGGCTTTATAGTTGGACGACACGGGAGAAGGTTATGATTGTAGTTGGACTGACAGGCGGAATCGCTTCAGGCAAATCAACGGTGGCCCGGATATTTCAACAGGCCGGGGCGGTTTTGATCGATGCGGACCGGATCGCCCGGGAAGTGGTGGCGCCGGGTCTGCCGGCCTGGCAGGAGATTCGGGCCGCCTTCGGCCCGGGTGTGCAGCAGCCCGATGGCACCATCGACCGGGAGGCGCTGGCGCGTATCGTTTTTGCCTCTCAAAGCCAGCGACGCCGCCTGGAACAGATCATCCATCCCCGGGTGGGGGCCGAGATGGCGGCCCAAATGGCCCGAGCCGAGCGGCAGAACCCAGACGCCGTCGTGCTGCTGGATATCCCGCTGCTGTTTGAAACCGGTCGTACCGACGGCCTGGCCGAGATCATTGTGGTGTATGTACCCGCCACCCTCCAATGTGAGCGCTTGATGCGCCGCGACAAACTTTCCGAAGCGGACGCCCGTGCCCGCATGGATGCGCAAATGGCCATTGATGAAAAGGTGAAGAAGGCCACCATTGTCATCGACAACAGCGGTTCCCTGGCGGATACGGAAAAACAGACCCTGGCAGTCTACCAACGTTTGGCCCGCCAGGCCGGCCGTAATAATTAACAGTTTCCATCCATAAACCTTGACAGTGCTGATGATCTTGGTTATAGCATTCATCTTGATGATCGGCATTGCCCTTGCGCACCCGTCCAGTCGATCAGAATTCGATAGTGCACTTGAAGCAGGAATATATTTTGGGAAGAGCTGTTAAATCGCGAAACGTTCCCGTGGAATTTGAACCGCACAGCAACCGCGCTCTGTACATGATCTCCGACGCGCTGGGCCAGAAGGACAGCTATACCCAGGCGCATGCTCAGCGCGTGGCCGCTTACGCCGAACGACTGGCTCAACGGATGGGCATGCCTGACCGACAGATTCGTCAGGTCGTCATGGGTGGGATGCTGCACGATGTGGGCAAATTGGCGCTGAGCGACCGTATTTTCAGCAGCAAACAGGCGGCATTGTCCGACGAGCTGTTGGGAGAAGTACAAAGCCACCCGCTCATCGGTGCCGCCTTGTTGAACAACGTCGCCTGTGATGCGGCCATCGTGGAAGTTGTTCTCTACCACCACGAACGCATGGACGGAAGCGGGTACCCATTCGGCCTGCAAGCGGACCAGATTCCGATAAGCGCCATGCTGGTCAGCGTGGCGGACTGTTTTGACGCGATTACCACCGACAGGCCCTACCAACGCCGCAAAAGTCGCGCACATGCGTTTGCCATCCTCAAGCAAATGGCCGGCA
>JAGTVD010000544.1 GCA_018224505.1 Desulfatitalea sp.
ACCACCAACAAATATGCCTACACCCCCCAGGGGATTTTCGAACTGAAGTATTTTTTCAACAGCTCCATCAAACGGGTTCACGGAGAAGCCATCGCATCAGCCAGCGTGCAGGAAAAAATCCGTCGCCTGATCGAAAGCGAAGACGCCCGCCGGCCTTTCTCCGACAGCAAGATGGCCGACCTTCTCAAAGCGGAAAACATCGACATCGCCCGCCGCACCGTGGCCAAATATCGTGAAATGATGGGGGTACTGCCATCGAGCAAACGCAAACGTTATTCTTGACCAGGGGGTTTGAGACAGTTGCTTTCCGCCCAACACGATTTAGCTTTAAGCCATTAGGCAAAACGCCGACAACCATCGATCAACCCAAACGGCAGGTTCAAACCAGAAGGAGGCAGTGTTTATGCAAACTTCCGTTACCTTCAAGAATCTAGACCCCTCCGACCACCTCAAATCCTACATCAGTGACAAACTCGATCGATTCGACAAATATCTGTACAGCCCCGGCGAAGCCAACGTCGTTCTCTCGGTTGAAAAATTCAGGCACATCGCCGAAGTGAACATCATCGGCGACCGCCTGAACATCGTCGGCAAGGAAGAGACCGAGGACATGTATTCAGCCATCGACATGGTGCTGGACAAACTTGAAAAACAGATCAAGAAGAATAAACAGAAAGTCCGGGAGCGCCGTACCGGCAAAGGAAAAGCCAAAACGGCCATGACCGAATCGCCTGTCGCCATGGAGGATGAAGACGAACGCCGCGTGATGGTGCAGAACATCGAATACAAACCCATGGACGTGGACGAAGCCGTCATGCAGATGGACCTTGTCGAAAACAACTTTCTAGTGTTCACCAATGCACGTTCAGACCGTGTCAATGTCCTTTACCGGCGCAAAGACGGCAACTACGGCCTGATTCAGCCCAATCCATAGGCACCGCTTTGCGGTGCCGTTTCAAGCGTTGCGAAAATCACCCCAGCGATGAGGCGGCATGAAGATACTGGAGGCGCTCAGCACGGACACCATCAACGTTGACTTGAATGCCCGAGACAAAAAAGGCATTCTCGATGAACTGGTGGCCCCCGTGGCCCGAATGACCGGTGTGCCTCATGAGGAGTTGGTCCGAGTCCTCTTGGAGCGCGAACGCTTGGGCAGCACCGGTATCGGCGGCGGGATCGGCATTCCCCACGGCAAGCTCAAGGCGTTACCATCGCTGGTGGTCGGTTTCGGGTTGAGCCGGCGCGGGGTGGCCTTCGAATCCATGGACGGCCGACCGACCCACCTTTTCTTTCTGCTGCTGACACCGGAAAACGAAGCCGGCCTGCACCTGAAGCTACTGGCACGCATCTCACGGTTGTTGAAAAACGACGAGTTCAAAACACAGCTCATGCAGGCCGGCACCCCGGAGGAGGTCGTTGACCTCATCCGGGAAAAGGATGAAGACTTCTAACCCATCGTCACCCGAACGCCATGACACCACGCACCATCATCATCGTCACCGGATGCTCCGGCTCCGGAAAAAGCACGGCCCTGGCCACATTTGAAGATGCCGGTTTTTTCTGTGTCGACAACATGCCTGTCGGGCTGATGCCCCACTTTGCCGCGCAATCCGGCGAACAGGCAACAGACAGCGATGTGGCCGGTTGGGCTTTCGGCATGGACCTGCGCGACAAGCATTTCCTGGACCGCCACCAGGAAATGATCCAGGTGCTGAAACAGAACGGGTATCAGACCGTCATGATTTTTCTGCATGCCGATGAACAGATTCTGCTGCGCCGTTACAACCAGACACGGCGACATCACCCCCTGGGACGGGGTGGCAGTCTGCTTGATGCCGTGCGCGCCGAAAAGCAGCTACTGCAGCCGTTGCTGAAAGCCGCCGACCATGTGATCGACACCTCCCATCTGAGCGTACACGAACTCAAGTTCGCCATATTCAACATCGCCCGGCAACACACCGCCATATCCGGCATGGCGGTCAACGTCATCTCCTTCGGTTTCAAATACGGCACCCCTGCCGAAGCGGACCTTGTCATGGACGTCCGCTTTCTGACCAATCCCTATTTCGTGCCGGCACTCAAGCCCCTGGACGGTGAATCCAAGGAGATTCAAGACTTTGTCCTGAAGGACCCGGAAACCGGATTGTTTCTGAAATCATACTTGAAATTGCTCGACCAGCTGATTCCCCTGTACCAGAAAGAAGGCAAGGCCTACCTGACCATCGCCATCGGCTGCACAGGGGGGCGCCACCGATCCGTGGTCATTGCCCAAAAGGTTTATGAACACATTCAACGCATCCAGCCCACCGTTCGCCTGATTCATCGCGACATACGGTTCGGCTGAAACAGGCCGCTTCGGAAACGGGCGCATAATCGATGAGAAATCGAAGAGGCGCAAGATGCGGTTCTCAAGAGATGACGATCAGAACCGGGCCAATGTGGACAGCATCCATGCGCGATGTCAGATTGCGAAACAGCGCAGGACTCGATCTGTGCTGGATAAGGTGCTATGATGGTGCAAGAACGCAATGGCGGCGGCCGTGAATGCGACCCGGCATCATCACCCTTGACCTCGACTTTGAATTGTGGCTTAACGCCCTTGTCCCATATGCCGGAAGATATTCAGCAAAATCCGGCCGCCGGGACCCAAAGGAACGCAAAGGATAAGAACCAACAATGATCGGAATACTTATCGTCAGCCATAGACAACTCGGCGAAGCATTGATAGACTGCGTCGAATTCATCCTCGGGGAACCACCCCCATCCCTGATGGCCGTTTCCATCGATTTGCGCGAAAACGCCGCCGACCTGCGCGCCAAAATCGAAAAAGGCATCAAAAAGGTCAGTGACGGCAGCGGCGTCTTGATTTTGACCGACATGTTCGGCGGCACCCCATCCAATCTCAGCTATGCATTTCTGGAAGAAGGCCACATCGAAGTCCTGTCGGGGGTCAATCTGCCCATCGTGATCAAAGCGGTGGGCATGCGCAAAAACAAAAAACTTTCAGAATTGTCCCAACATCTTGAAAATTTTGGCAAAAAAAGCATATCCCTTGCCAGCGGCATATTGAAGGGGAACAAACGAAGCACGGGATGACTCGGCGCGGCGGGCCATCTGCTTGTGGCGAATGATGCCGGCGGTTAGATCCAGGGCGATCCTGAACCCGATGCAACGCTTGCGGGTTCCTTGCAAACCGAAGGTTAAAGGTCTATTTTCCAATATGATCCGCTATCTAAAAGATCCGCCTATCAATACTTCACACTTCACAATTAACACTCTCACGAAAAGGCGCCTCAGCGCCTGCTATTGAGAAAAAGGAGGCATGATGAGCATTAAGGTTGCAATCAACGGTTTCGGCAGAATCGGTCGCATGGTGTTCCGGGCGGCCTTGAACCATCCGGACGTTTCGGTGGTGGCTATCAACGACCTGACCGATGCGGC
>JAGTVD010000545.1 GCA_018224505.1 Desulfatitalea sp.
ATCATCACGGCATCGGCGCCCAGCGCCAGCATCTTGAGCACGTCCGCGCCGCTGCGAATGCCGCCATCGGCCACGATGGTGATTTTGCCTTTGACGGCCGCGGCGATCTCCGGCAGTACTTCGGCCACGCCGGGTGTGTGATCCAACACCCGACCGCCGTGATTGGAAACCACTATGGCATGGGCGCCCACATCCACCGCCCGGCGGGCATCATCCGGGGTCATAAGGCCCTTGAGGATGAATTTGGCCGGCAGTTCTCGCAGCATGCGGCGCAGGGTCTGGGGGGACTTGGGGGTGACCGGGCGTCCCATTAATCTGAGGGTGATCAAACCGGCGGCATCCACATCCATGCCGATCACATCGGTGCCG
Source organism: Desulfatitalea sp. (assembly GCA_018224505.1). Lineage (GTDB taxonomy): Bacteria > Desulfobacterota > Desulfobacteria > Desulfobacterales > Desulfosarcinaceae > Desulfatitalea. Next base: position 370 of record JAGTVD010000545.1, read on the forward strand.
GCGACCAGCGCTTTTTCGATTTTCTGGTCCAGCTCCGCTTCCTGCCAGGGCTTGATAAAAGGAATGCCCGCACCACCTAAAGCCTTGATGGCGGCATAGCCGGCTTCGTGGATGAAATCCGGCACGCCGTCGCCCACGCAACCCAGGGTGCCGCTTTCAACGCAGCCGCCGAGAACGGCCGCGATATAGTCCTCCTCCGTGACCGCCCCGCCCATATTAAACGCCACTCCGCCGATGGGTGCCGCCAGAACAGGCAAGCGCAGCGGTTTGCCCAAAAATTCAATGGCCGTGGTCGGGGTTGCCACGTTGTGCAGCAGGCGCATGTTCAGGCGCCAGCGGGCAAGGGCCGTCACATTGGCCTTGAAGGCACTGCCGGTGCCGATACCGCCCATGCCGGGCACTTCACCTGCGCAGGCAATGCCGTTGCATTCCGGGCAAACACGGCAGAAGCCCTTCATGCGCTCCCTGGCGGTTTTGCGGATTTCTTTCATGAGCGGTTACCTCCTGTTTGATTTATCGGCGCAGCGGGGCGGTGTGCAGATGAGCGCCGCCATCCACGATTACTGTTTCGCCGGTGGTCCAATCCGCGCCGCCCACCAGGGCAACCAGTGTTTGGGCCACTGTGTCGGCGGTGGCGGTGTCCTTGAGGGGCGCGATTTCGGCATACTGGTTGTAAACGGCGGTGTAGATCTCTTCACCCAAACCCTTTTTGAGCCATTCGCCCTGGACAAATCCCGGACAGATCGCATTGACTCGTATCTGGGGGCCTAGAACCCGGGCCAGGGAGAGGGTCATGGTCACCAAGGCCCCCTTGGAGGCGGCGTAGGCGATGGAGCTGCCGATACCGGTAATGCCGGCGATGGAGGCCATATTGACGATGTGGGCCACCGGTTGTTGGCGCAGGGCCGATTCGGCGGCCCGGGTCATCTGGAATGCGCCGACCAGGTTCACGGTGTAAAGGTTCAGGAAGTCTTCTTTGCTCAGGCCCGCCAGATCCTGGTGGGCGCAGAACTTGGTGATGCCGGCATTGTTGACCAGGATGTCCAGGCGGCCGAAGCGGTTCACAGCGGCGTCCACAAGGGTGCGGCAGTCGGCATCCTCGGCCACATCGGCCCGCTGAACCAGGGTTTGCCCACCCGCATCGGCACAGGCTTCCGCTGTCTGGCGGGCGCCGTCCGCATTGCGGCTGAAGTTGATGACCACATGGCAGCCCTTAGCAGCCAGCTGCCGGGCCACGGCGGCCCCGATACCCGATGACGCACCGGTGACGATGGCCACCGCATTCGATAGTTCCATAATCCAGTCTCCTTGTTTGTTTACCCCAATGTTGCAACATTGGGGTTTACTTCTCCGCCACCCCGAAGATGTGGGGCGCAAAGGGCAGCCAGCGGGATTGCATCACGAAGCAATCCATGTCCACCCGGGCGAAACCGGCGGTGAGGATCACACGCTGGGTTTCGCGGTTCAGGTGGCATCCGTCGAAGCACCAGCGCCAAGCCTTGAACAGATGCTCCTGAAAGCCCCGCAGGGAGCTCCCCTGCAAAGCGGCCACATGCTCGAGAAAGATATAGCGCCCGCCCGGAGCCAGCATGCGGTGGATTTGGGCCACTACCCGGCGCGGATCGGTCACGGTGCACAACACCAATGTGCCCACCACGGCGGCGGCGCTGCCGTCGGGAAGATCGGCCTGTTCCCCACCGACGGCCCGGATATCCAGCACGATGCCCCGCCGGCGGGCCACGGCCCGCAGGCGGGGGTGCATGGCGCGGTTGGGCTCGATGGCGATGACGCGAGTGCCGGGGGCGTAGTAGCGCAAGTTGGCCCCCGCACCCGGCCCGATCTCCACCACGGTTTGGGGCAACCGGCCATAGATGACCCTCTTGCGCGCCCCGTAGATCCGGTCCATCGCCCCGTCCATCCCGTGCAACAGCCATGCGTTGACGGCCTCACGGGCACCGTGCCATCGAGATGTCATATCCTCAACCCGATCCCTTCCCTTCCCTACCCCATCTCGATCTTCCCCTGCCTGAGCGTTTCGGTGGGCATGAACCATTTTATGCGCAGGCGTTTGGAGATGGCTTCGCACTGTTCGGCCACCTTGGGCCACCCCATGCCCTGGGCCAATGCGAAGGGACCGAAAGCCGCACCCCCGCCGTTGATCACCGCCTTGTCGATTTCGGCGGCGCTGCGGGTGACGCCGGCTTCGAGCAGCTTGGTGCCTTCGTTGGCTTGTAGACAGATAATGTCCATGACATCGAATTGGGGATCGGCCTTGGACATGTCGATGGTCGGGCGGTTGCCTTGGGGCCATTCGTAGATGCCCTTGCCGCTCTTTTTGCCCAGGTGACCTTCCGCTACCATTTTCTTCATCCAGGTGCGGGGCTCGAATTCCGGTGAGAGGGTCTTGGCGAAGTATTCGTTGCCGTGCAGGTTGACATCCAGGCCGGTGAAATCCATGATTTCATAGGGCCCCATGGGTGCCCCGATGGCGCGCACTTTCGCGTCCAGGGCCTCGGGAATCACCAATCCTTTTTCATAGAGTTCGGCCATGTAGAGCCCTATGGGGGCGCCCAGCCGATTGTAGATAAAGCCGGGGGTGTCCTTCTCCACCCGCACCGGCACCATCGCCCCCCGGAAATTCTTCAGGCGCTGGATCAATTCGTAGCTGGTCTTCATGGTCTCTTCGGAGGTGCCGGCGCCACGGATCACTTCCACCAGCAGCATCAGCATGACCGGGTTGAAGAAGTGGATGCCCAATACCTTGTCCGGCCGCTGGGTAACGGCCCCCATTTCGGTGATGCTCATGTTGGAGGTGTTGGAAGCCAGAATGGCATGCCCGGGGGCGTTGGCATCGGCCTCTTGGAAAATTTTTATTTTCAGGTCGAGGATCTCCGGCGCCGCTTCGATCATGAAATCCACATCCTTGACCGCATCGGTCAGCGACGTGAATCCCTGGATCCGGCCCATGGCTGCCGCGGCCGCATCACCGGCCAGCTTCTGTTTGGCCACCTGCTTGTCCAGGCTCTCCTTGATGCGTTGCTGGCCCCGCGCCACAAATTCCTGCTTGATGTCGAACAAATGCACATTGAGCCCCGCCAGGGCGCAAATTTCGGCGATACCGTGTCCCATGTCACCCGCGCCGATGATCGCCATTTTCTTGATCTCTTCCGCCGTCATTGCATCCACCTCCTTGGTTGTAAGTTGTTGATTGGTGCTTGATCGTTGTGGGTTGATTTACTCCCACTCCGCATCGCCGTAGAAATTCCCATGGTCTTTTTCAAGAAACCGTTCGATTGCGGCGCGCTTTTCGCCCAAACGGAAGAAAGGGCCATGGCCCGGATGACAGATGGTGTCGTCGGGCCAGGGGAGGACCACGGTTTTGAGGGTGGCGAGGGTGGTTTGAAAATCTGCCGGGGACCAGGTTTTGCCGGGGCCGCCTTCGAAAAGGGTGTCCCCCACGATGATGTGCTGGTTTGCTTCGATGGCGAAGCAGACCTGATCCGGGGTGTGGCCGGGGGTGTGGTGTACCCGCAACCGGTGGTCGCCCACGGTGATCTGTTCGCCGTCGGCCAGCCAGCGGTCGGCCGCGACGGGGCTGTTTCCGCCTATGCCGGGATGGGCCAGCACGGGCACCTTCAGCCGTTTGCGTATCTCCGCCAGGGCGCCGATGTGATCGGGATGGCCATGGGTGATCAGGATGGCCTGCGGCCGGCTCCCCTGCAACATTTTTTCAAGGGTTTGGGGTTCGCCGCCCGGATCGATCAGCACGCTCCGGGCGCTGGTGGGGCAGGTCAGGACATAGCAGTTGACCGACCAGGGACCGACGGCTTTGAAGGTGAGTTGCATGATGGGGCTCCGGGGTTCGGTTGGGCGGTTGGTTGTTTGGTTAGACGGTTGTTTGGTTGATTGGTTGTTCGGTTGTATGGTTGTTTGGTTGATTGGTGATTGGGTTTTGGTGTCAGAGGATGGCCTCGATCAGATGGGGGCCGGGGGTGGCGAGGGCGTGGGCCAGTTGTTTGTTGAAGGCCTCGGTGGTTTCGGCCCGGGTGGCGGGGACGCCCATGCCTTGGGCCAGTTTGACCCAATCCAGGTCGGGTCGGCCCAGGTCCATCAAATCCGTGGTTTGGGCGGCGGGGGTTTTGAATCCCAGGCGCCACAGTTCCACTGCCAGGATCTGGTACTTGCGATTGGAGAAGATCACCGTGGTGATGTTGAGTTGCTCCCGCGCCTGGGTCCAGAGGGCTTGCAGGGTGTACATGGCGCCGCCATCCCCCTGGAGGCTGAGCACCGGGCGCTCGGGGCAGGCCAGGGCGGCGCCGGTGGCCAGGGGCACGCCCTGGCCGATGGATCCGCCGGTAAGACAGAGCCAGTCGTGGGGGGGCGCGCCAACGGTGGCACGGTAAGCGAATTCACCGGAGGTGCCCGATTCGTCGGAGACGATGGCGTTTTCCGGCAGCAGCGCGCCGATTGCGGCGCCGATGGTTTCGGCACTCAGCGGTCCGGTGGGCAGGTCGGGGCGTGTCAACGGCGGGGTTTCGATGTTGGGGACGGAGGCGGCGCCCAGGGTATCGGCCAGCGCCTCCAGGGCTGCCACGCCGTCTTGCGCCGGGGCCGACAGGGTCGCCACGGCGCAGCCTTCCGGCAACAGGTTCGTGGAGCGGTCCGGATAGGCGAAAAAGGCCGTGGGGGCCTGGACCCCGACCAGGATCAACTGCCGATAGCCGGCCAGGCGTTTCTGGACGCGCTCGGGAAAATAGGGCAGGCGCCGAACCAAGGGGGTACCTGCGCCCCGGGTAAAGCGGGCATCGAATGTCGGGGAGAGGATCGCTACGCCGGTTTTGGCGGCAATGCGCGCCGCTGCCCGCAGGCCCCTTTCCTGCAGGGCCTTGCCGCCGAGGATCAGGGCGGTGGGGGTGCCGGTGCGCAGCAGGTTCGCTGCCTTGATCACAGCGCCGTCCGGTACGGCATCTGGTTGGGGCCGTTGCGGCGCCGGCGCGGGGGCTTCGGACTCGCCCCAGGCGCAGTCGGTGGGAACGATCAAGGTGGCCACTTGCCCGGGAGGGCTGAGCGCCGCCTGCACGGCCGCAGTGCCGTCGGCCGGGAGCGTGGCGGCGCCGGCGGCCTCGGAGACCCACGCGGAGACCGGTCGGGCCAAGGTGGCGATGTCCGAACTCAGGGGCGGATCATTCTGGCGGTGGGCCACCGGGTGGTCTCCCACTATGTTGACCACGGGCGAACGGGCGCGCCGGGCGTTGTGCAGGTTGGCCATGGCATTGGCCAGGCCCGGGCCCAGGTGGAGCAGCGTGGCGGCCGGCCGGCCGGTCATGCGCGCGAATCCGTCGGCGGCGCCCGAGCAGACCCCCTCGAACAGGCAGAGCACCCCTTTGATTCGAGGCACCGTTTCCAGGGCGGCCACCAGATGGATTTCAGTGGTG
>JAGTVD010000546.1 GCA_018224505.1 Desulfatitalea sp.
GCACCCGCCACCGCCTGGACGGCGGCATCGTCATCGCCGGATATCAGATGCACCTCCCGGCCGGCCTCCCGGAGTCCCTGGATCATGGCCGACACGCCGGCACGCAGGGTATCGCCGAAATAGAGCGTGGCGGCCGGTTGGCCGTCGACACCCACATAAACGCGGGATGTAGTGCCATCCGCACCCCGCGCCGAATGGTCCGCCAACGCCGGACCTTCTGACCAGGCGAAGTCCTGTTGGCCGATACGCACCTGGCGATCGCCCAACCGCCCCTCGACACCCCTGGCAGTGATCTTGACCGCCGTGGCCGGCGCCGGCGCGATGCCATGTGCAGCCGTATAAGCCAGCACGGACCGCGCCACCGCGTGATCCGCGGTCTGTTCCAGGCCGGCCGCCCAGGCGGCGATGTCGGCCGGATCGTACCCGGCCCGGCATGCGATGCGCTTGAGTTGCCAGCGGCCCTGGGTCAAGGTGCCGGTCTTGTCGAACACCACGCAATCCACCGCGCCGGCTCTTTCGAAGGCAGTCATGTCCCGCACCAGGATGCCCTCCCGGCCGGTCAGGGCGATGCCGGCCAAACGGGCCATGGGGATGGCCACGCCCAGGGCGCACGGGCAGGAGATCACCATCACCGTGACCGCCCGCACCACGGCCTGGTCCGTGGTCAGGCCGGCCCATGCGGCCCCCAGACCAGTGCCCACCGCCAACAGCACGATAACCGGCACGAACCCGGCCAGCATCCGCTCGGTCCGACTGGTGTGGGTCGTCTGCTGCGCCAGGCTGCGGGCCATCACGGTAATCATCTGGCCCAGAACGGTCCCCTCGCCCACCTTTTCAGCGACGGCCGTCACCTGACCGTCGAGCAGGCGGGTACCGCTCTTGATGCCATCGCCGGGCTTCACCGCCACCGGCACCGGCTCGCCGGTCAGGGAGGATTCGTCGAGCCGTCCAGCGCCGTCCATCACGCGACCGTCCGCCGGCACGATCTCACCCGTTGCTACTGCAAACCGGTCGCCAATGGCCAACTGATCGATGGCCACGTAACGGCCGGCCGGCCGGAGCGGGTCCACCAGGCGCACCTTGGACGGCTGCAGGGCGAAAAAACCATCCAGGTCCCGGCGCACGCGACCCCTGGCCTGCTGCTCCAGCAACTTGCCCAACAGGACCAGCGTAATCAGCATGCAGGCGGTGTCGAAATAGAGATGAATGCTGCCCAGGTACCAGTTGTAGAGGCTGTACAGGAAGGTGCACACGGCCCCCAGGCCCACCAGGGTCTCCATGCCCGGCGCTCCGCGGATCAGGCCGAACCATGCCTTGCGCAAAATGGGACCGCCGCCATACACCAGCACGATGGTGGCCATGGCCACAATGGGCAGCGAAATGGCCGATACGGCAGTGGCGGACAACTCTGTAAAAAAGCCGGCATAAAGGGCCCAGGAGAGCATCATCACGTTGGCCGAGAGCACCCCGGTGATCGCCAGCCGGGTCAACCGTCGGTGCTGCACCTGCCGATCCACCGCTCCGGATTCGGTTTCGCGCAGGTCATAGCCCAGGCGGACCAGCGCCTCGCGGATTTCATGAGGCGCCACCCGGTCCGGGCGGTAGTGGCAGCGCAGGCGGTCCGTTAAGAACTCGCAGGCCACCGCCTCTATGCCGTTCATGCGGCCCAGGGAGCGCTCGATCACCCAGGCGCAGGCCGTACACCACATGCCATCCACCATCAGGTTCAGCGTCAAGGTAGCCGGCGCCGTCTCCTCCGACCCGTTGGCGGGCAGCGTGTCGGCCCTCGTCACCTCCCGGGTCTCCAGCGCCTCAATGCGCTGCAAGTCCTCCTCGTCGGCCGGAATAACCCCGGCGGCCACGCATTGGCGGTACAGCGCGGTTTCTTTGAAACGCGCCGGGTCCCGCACATCCCCCGATGCCAGCAACATTTGGTAGACCGCCCGGCACCCCTGGCAGCAAAAATGGTAAAGGGTGCCGTCGATCGTGTCGGCAACGGCGCCCCGCCGCAAAGGAAGGCCGCACAAGTGACAACCGGATGGATTCGGATTCATAACGGTCGGCCGGAGGGCGGGCGACGGCCCATGCAACGGCCGGCGCCCGGTGGCCCTTTCATTCGCGCAGCCCAAGGCTGCGGATATAGGCGATCACATCCCAACGTTCGTCCACCGACATGGTGGTCGCCAGGGGCGGCTGCCGTCCGTCAGGGATGCCGTAACTGATCTCGTGAAAAACCTTGCCGGGGGACAGCGCCTGAACGGCGGCACTGCGCAAATCCCGGGGCGTGGGCGCAAAACTCTGGCCCACGGTGCCGTAACCATCGAATTGGGGCCCGTGGCAATGGATGCAATAAAAACCATAGGCCCGGGCGCCACGGACAATCCTTTCGGGGTCGTCCAGCGGCGCTGGAGGTTGGAGAGTCTCCGGGTCGACCGTGCGGTAGAGCGCTTCGCCGCCGGTCCAGGGCACACTACCGGCGGCCATGACCGGCAGGGGTTGTTCGTGGGATCGGACGGCGGGCGTTTCCCACATGCGGCCCACCGGCAGCAAATCGTCATACAGATTCACCGCCTGAATTCCGACGAATATCAGCGCGAAGGCGAAAAGGACCACACAGGCGATGCGTATCATCTATTCCCCCTTGACGCCCCGGACGTGCTGGGAATATGGCTGCGGCGGGTAGACCCCATAGGGCGACGACGCCGGCAGGTCCTGCACCGGCCGGTAACTCCAGGTGGGTTGCCCCAGATCCGAAACCACGAAAAAGGTGAAAAAACCCTTGGACAGGATGAACGCCACCAGAAAGACGATCCACAACCAGGTGCGCCGCTCAGAGGCGACAGGATGAGTGGTTTCCATGTTAAATGATCACCCCCAGCAATCCGTGCATCAGGATGTAAAAAAAGCCCCATGCCACCGTACCGGCGATAATCAGGATCATCACCAGAGGAAACGGTGCATTGCGGCTCGCAAGGTCATCACGGTAGCGGTGCACCACGTCGGTCATCCGCTTGTCCGCGTCGGGCGTGCGCAAGTGGCTGAAGGCCAACCCCACGCCAAACACCACCAGGAAAAGCAAGGCGGAAAACAGATAAGCCATTACATGCTGAAAATTGAGTAATGCAAACAGTCGCATGGAAGGCACCTTTAAAAAATGTCAAATGGCCATCGTTATTTACTGAAATATAACGCATACGCCAGCACTGCTGCGCTGGCGGCCAAACCGGCGGTGGCCAGCACGAACAATCCGATGATTTCCAGCCGCCCGAACGGCGTGGCCTGAACCGGCGGCGCATCGCCGTCACCGCGCAGGGGCAGAAAGCGGGCCCGCTGCTGATCGTGAAACTGTCCGTTGCGCAGTGCCCACACAAAGGCCGCCACGCTGATGGCCACACCGACGATGATATAAGCAACGAAGAATGGAAAATACATATGTTCCCAATGTCCAATGTCAAAGGTCAAATGTCAAATGATTGCCATTGCTCATTCGATATCGGTCTTCTCCTGTGACCGATACGCCCCCTCGTACGCCGCCGGAATCCCCTTCGGTTCCATACCCGCATCGCTGTCATCGATGAAATAGACCGCGACGAAGTTGCCCACGTCCCAGATTTTCTCCGATTCCAGCTCTCTCTTGAAATAAGGCATGGCGGTGCCGGTAATACCGTTCATGATCTGGAAGTATAGGATGCCGCCGCTGATTTCGCGATTTTTGAGAATGGTGAAATTAAACGGCGGTGGATAGATCCAGGGTTGGGCCGGCCCCAGGCCGTCGCCCACCGGGCCGTGGCATCCCAGGCAAAAGTCCTGGTAGATTTTCTGCCCCCGGGCCAGCCCGGCTTCACTGGTGGGATAGGGATTGGGCAGATCCCGCCAGGGTTGGGGAATCTGGTCGTGGAGCCATTTGACGTTGGCGTCCGGGCCGGCTTCATAGGCCTCAATGGATTCGGCCTTCCAGTATGCCTGACGCGCCATGCGGTCATCGGCGGCTTTGAGGCCCAGGCTCTGGATATAGCGAATCAAGGTTTCAAGGGGCTCATCGCCCAGGAATTCGAAGGGCGGCATGATGGACAGCGGCCGTGTGTAGCGCGGATTGATGAAATGGGCCAAGTGCCAGTCGTCGGGGTGCTCGCCGCCGGCCTGGGAGAGATCGGGGCCGGTGCGCTGAGAGCCGAGCAGAATGGGCTGATCGGCCAAGTAGTCGCCGGCCTGGGCGATCCGCTCGGCTCCCAGTCCCCAGTCGATGCTGCGGATGGATTGACTGTGGCAATAGACGCATCCATTGGCGACATAGATGTCCCGGCCGGCCGCCTCGACAGCGGTGCGCGGGCGAAAGATCTCCGACGGCTCGGTACCGCCGGTGTTGGCGTAAGGCAGCACCACTACCACGAACACCACGGCCGCCAGGATCAACAAGCTGCCAACGACCACGGCAAGAGGGGTCATCTTCATGCGGACGCTCCACGCTTAGCCGGCAGGGATCGCACGATATTGTAAAATCCCAGCAGGGACGAGCTGAAAATCAGCATGCCCAAACCGGCCCGGATCACATAGTAGACATGAAACTGGGTCAGGACGCGGTAGACGGTTTCACCGTTGAGCCAGGCATTGCCCTGAATCAAGCCTGCGATGGTCAACACCACGGTGAAGCCCACCATGCCGATCAGAATCATCCAGTATTGAAAATCGGCCAGAAACCGGCTGTACAGGGGCCGACCGCTCATTTTGGGCAGGATGTAGTACATACCGCCCAGGGCGATCATGCCGGCAAACCCCAGCACCCCGATGTGGGCGTGCCCCACCACCCAGTTGTTGAAATGGGTGACGCGCTGCACATCGGGCAGCGCCATCAGGGAACCCTGGAAACTGACAAAAAAATACATGATGGTCCCGGTGAAGATAAATTTGGCGCCGATGTCGGCATGAATCTCCCCCAGCTTGCCCTTGGCCGTATACCAGATGTTGATCAGAAACGCTGAAACCGGAATCACCATGGCCACGCTGTCCACAATGGCCACCACCTTGAGCCAGGTGGGCACCGGCACCTGCAGCAGGTGGTGGGTGCCGATGTGGGTGTAGATGACGATCAGCGACCAGAAGCCCA
>JAGTVD010000547.1 GCA_018224505.1 Desulfatitalea sp.
TCCTCAGGGTTCGCGCAAAAATAATTTCACCTTTTATGCATCCCTGCTTCAGGCCATCTTGGCCCGATCGGAGGATTCAAAATCCTCGAAATAGCTCGCTATTCCTCCGGTTTTGAATCCTCCAATCGAACCAATCTGACCCAAATCAAGGCGCCTAAAAGGCGAACTTATTTTTGCGCGAACCCTTAGCCGCTGTGGTTGGGTTCGATGGGGTGGGGTGCTCTGAGCAAACCTAATCTGGATCTTGGCGCATTGCATGTGATTGTCAAAAGGCCCTCGCTGCCGGTTGGCGCTACACGGTCTCTTTGTAGCCGCATTCCCGGTTGACACAGGTCAGATAGGTCCCTTCGCGCTTGCTGCTTTTTTCCACCAGGTAAGGGGTGCCGCATACAGGGCATGCTTTGTCCACCGGTTTGTCCCAGGTGGCAAAAGTGCACTCGGGATAGCGGCCGCAGCCGTAAAAAATTTTTCCTCGTTTGGACCGTTTTTCCACAATTTCGCCGTTGCAGCCCGCTTCCGGGCATTTGACACCGACGCTCTTGCCACTGGTGCCGCCATTGACCGATTCGGTGTGGTTGCATTCCGGAAAGCCACTGCAGGCCAGAAATTCGCCATATTTGCCCCGCTTGACCACCATGGGCTTGCCGCATTTGGGACAGTTCTTGTCCGTGGCCGCTTCGTGGTTGGGCTCCACCGGCTGGATGTTTCCGCTCTCGTTGCGCTCATAGTCCCGGGAGTAGCTGCATTCCGGATAGCCGCTGCAAGCCAGAAAATGCCCATTTTTGCCATATTTGATGTGCAGTTTGTGTTGCTGGCACTGGGGGCAGGTCAACTCGGTGGGGATGCCCACGCCCTTGACGCTGAGCATTCCGGTTTCGGCGGCCGCCAACCGTTCCCGGAACGGTCCGTAGAAGCGGTTGAGAACGCTCAGTGCCGCCATCTCGGCGGTCTCCACACGATCCAGGTTGTCCTCCATGGTGGCTGTAAATTCCACATTGAAGATTTCGGGAAAACTGGCCACCAGAAGATCGTTAACGATGAATCCCAGTTCGCTCGGGTGAAAGTAGCTCTTGATCAAATCCACATATCCCTTGTCGCGGATGGTGGAGAGGATGGCGGCGTATGTGCTGGGGCGGCCAATGCCGTTCTCCTCCAACTCTTTGACGAGCGAGGCTTCGGAAAAGCGCGGCGGCGGCTGGGTGAAGTGCTGTTTGGGCATGATTTCCTGCAGCGTCAGGCGCTCGCCCTCGGCCAGGGGGGGCAGCGGCTGCTCCTTGCGGCTGCTTTCGGCCTCTTCATCCACGGTCTGGTAAACCCGCATGAATCCTGGAAATTTTAATGTGGAGCCGGTCACCGTCAAGGTGTAGGGGCCGGCCTGAATCGATACGGTGTTCTGATCGATGAGGGCCGGCTGCATCTGGGAGGCAACGAAACGGCGCCAGATCAACTGATAAAGGGATAGCTGGTCTTTGCTCAGGTAGGCCGCCATTTTTTCGGGGGTGTTGAATACCGCGGTGGGCCGGATGGCCTCATGGGCATCCTGAACCTTTTTGCGGTTCTGGAAAAAGCGCGGCTTATCCATGGCATACGCATTGCCATGGGTCTGGCGCACCCAGTCCAGAGCTTCGTGCGCGGCTTCGGCGGCAATGCGGGTGGAGTCCGTGCGCATATAGGTGATCAAGCCCACCGGCTCTCCAGGCCCCAGGTCCACCCCTTCATAGAGCTGCTGGGCGATGAGCATGGTCTTCTTAGCCGAAAAACGAAGCTTGCGTATGGCCTCCTGCTGGAGCTTGCTGGTGATGAACGGTGGCTGGGGATTGCGGCGGACGGTCTTTTTGACCACAGTAGCCACCTGGAACGCGGACTCGCCCAGTTCCTCGACGATGGCCGTGGCGGCGGCCTCGTTGCCGATGGCGAGCTTGTCGCCGTTTTTCTTGACCAGCTTGGCTTCGAAGGGGGGCGGTGTGTGGCCTTCCAGCCGGGCCGTGATGGACCAGTACTCTTCCGCCACAAACTGTTGGATGGCCCTTTCGCGCTCACAGATGATGCGTACCGCCACCGATTGCACCCGTCCGGCGCTCAGGCTGCCCTTGACCTTTTTCCAGAGCAGGGGGGAGACCTGGTAGCCCACCAGCCGATCCAGGATGCGTCGGGTCTGCTGGGCTTCGTATTTGTCTTTGTTCAGGGGCTCGGGGTGTTCCATGGATTTGAGGATCGCATTGCGGGTCAACTCGTGGAACAGGACCCGGTGAAAGCGGCGCTCTTTTTTCTTGAGGATATCGGCGGCGTGCCAGGCGATGGCTTCACCTTCGCGGTCCGGGTCAGGGGCCAGATAGACATCCATGGTGTTGCCGGCGGCGGAACGCAGGGCGTTGATCACCTTCTGTTTGCCGGGGATGTTGCGGTACATCGGTTTGAAGTTGTCCTCCAGATCGATGCCGATCTCCTTGGGCGGTAAATCCTTGATATGGCCCACCGTGGCGACCACGTTGTAATCTTTGCCCAGATATTTCTGGATGGTACGGATTTTTGTTGGGGACTCTACGATAACCAGCGGTTTGTCAGACACTATGTACCTCTAATAAATTAGTTGCTCGGTTGATCGGTTGATCGGTTGTTTGGTTGATCGGTTGCTCGGTTGATCGGTTGCTCGGTTGATCGGTTACTCGGTTGTTTGGTTGATCGGTTGTTTGGTTGTTTGGTTGTTCGGTTGCTCGGTTGTTTGGTTGTTTTTCTATTACTCGAAAAAATCGGTGTGGCGCAAGAAACGTTTGCCGGGTTCCTGAATGATGACCCCTTTGATTTCCAGTCGCGTGAGGGTGTCGGTCAGGGTGCCAATGGCGTTGTCGCTTTGCCGGGCCAGGTCGTCGATGTGGACCGGGTCAGCTCCGATGATGGCCAACAAGGCCTGTTCCGCGGCCGAAAGTGATGGCCAGGGGCGTGCCGGAGATGAGGGAAAAGCATCACCAACCAGTTGGGGAGCGATTTCTTCCAGGATATCGTCAACATTTTCCACCAGCTTGGCACCCTGTTTGATCAGGTCGTGGGTGCCGCGGGCGGTGGCCGAGTGGATGCTGCCCGGCACCGCAAAGACCTCGCGGTTTTGCTCGGCCGCCAGGCGGGCGGTGATGAGTGAGCCGCTTTTGCGGGCGGCCTCCACCACCACGGTACCCACACTCATACCGCTGATGATGCGGTTGCGCATGGGGAAATGGTGCCCCTCGGGGGCGGCATCCAATGAAAATTCGGTGATCACGGCCCCTGTTTCGGCAATTTCCAGATACAGCTTGCGATTTTCCGTTGGATAGATCCGATTCAGGCCCGAGCCGAGCACTGCCACGGTCCGTCCGCCTCCGTCCAGAGTCCCCCGGTGAGCGGCGGTATCAATCCCCCGGGCCATGCCGCTGACCACCGTTGCGCCTCTAAGGGCCAACGCGGTGCACAGTCGGTGGGTCGTGGTGCGGCCGTAGGCGGAGGCATTGCGGGAGCCGACCACGGCAATGGGACAGTGATCCGGTTCTAGTCGGCCGTGCACATACAACAAGGGCGGTGGATCAGGAATCTGGCGCAATAAAGCGGGGTAGTGCGCGTCCCCCATGGTGATCAACGCATACCCTTTTTGGCATACTTGTTCGATTTCGTTTTGCACCCACTCAGACGGGCGCTGGCGCCAAATGGCATTGGCCAGTTTCGGGGTGATGCCCTCCACCTGCAGCAGTTCGGAAACGGGTGCCGCCAGCACCCTCTCCGGGGTCTGGAAATGTTGGATCAGGCGGTTGAACAGCAGGTTTCCGATACCGGCGACGCTTTTTAGTGTCAACCACGGGACAAGGTGTTTCATTATGCCTTCGTGCGGATTATCCGCGTCGCTGCCACGCCAGTAAAATGGGGCTGGCGACAAAAATCGACGAGTAGGTACCAACGCAGATGCCCACCAGCAAAGCGAACGCAAAGTCGTGAATGATGCCGCCGCCCAGGAAGAATAGCGAGAGCACCACCACCAAAGTTGTGCCCGAGGTCAGCAAGGTGCGGTTGAGCGTTTCGTTGATACTGCGGTTGACGATTTCGGGCAAGGGCTTTTTGTGCAATTTGCGCAGGTTTTCACGGATGCGGTCGAACACGATGATGGTGTCATTGAGCGAGTAGCCGATAATGGTCAGCAGGGCGGCAATGATGGGTAGCGTGAACTCCTTGCCGAAGATGGAAAAAACCCCGGCGGTGATGATGATGTCATGCAGCAGGGCCACAATGGCACCCATGGCGTATTTGAGTTTCAGGACCCAGAACAGCACCAGGGAGAGCACTACCGCCGCTGCCATCAGGGTGGGGATATTCATATGGGCCAGTCGCAGCAGGTAGATCAACAGGGCCAGGGCCACGGCGATACCGGCGCTGAGCAGCCACTTGAGCTCGAAACGGCCGGAGATGTAGACGGTGATGAACAACAAGGCGAAAAACATGGCCAGCAATGCTTTTTCGCGCATGTCGCGGCCCACTTGGGGGCCGACCATTTCAAAGGACTCGAGCGTCGCGCCGACCTGGGTACCGGCTTCCAGGCCGGCCTCCAGCGTTTGGGCGAGATTGTCGCTCTCGGATTCATCGGCGGCGATTACGATGCGATAGTAATCCATCTCGCCCCGGTCGTACTCCTGCACGGCGGCATTCAGGCCCAAGGTATCCAATGCCGCTTTGACCCGGTCACTGGGTACCGGGGCGTCAAATTGCACCAGCGCCTCGGCACCGCCGGCGAAGTCGATGCCGTATTTGGGGCCGCCATGAAAAACCAGAGATAAAATACTGGCCAGAATGACCACCAGGGAGATGGCATAGGCGATTTTGCGACGTCCGACAAAGTTGATGTTAACATCCGGTTTGACGATCTGCATAGTCGGTTTACCTCGGTTGACCTGTTATATCGGACATGGGCCCCACCATGGGCACCATGCGATGGACATTTTTTTACTCACTGAACAAAGACCGTCCGGGATTGCGGTGCTTATGTCCCGGTCCTGTTTCACCCGCTTGCGTCTCA
>JAGTVD010000548.1 GCA_018224505.1 Desulfatitalea sp.
CGCCCCAACGGCCGGAACGGATCATCATCGTGGACGCCATGGAATTTGACGGCGGGCAGCCGGGCCAGATCGCCGAAATCGATGTGGAGCAAATCCAGCCGGCCAAAATCAGCGACTTTTCCCTGCATCAGTTTCCCACCACCAATATGCTCAAAGAGATCCGGGAGAACACGCCGATCCAGGTGCGGGTGCTGGTGGCCCAGCCCGCTGCACTGCCCGAAGAGATCCGACCCGGACTTTCACCGGCGATGACCGCAGCCGTGCCGCCGATGTGCCGGCGCGTCCTGTCGCTGATCGACGAACCCCCCACAGGCCTTTCGCGCGCCAATGGAGGTTTCCCATGGTAGAACTACGTGTCGGCCAACTGGCCCTGCTGCTGGGCGTGCACCGCAATACCGTCGGCAATTGGATTAAAAGCGGCAAGCTCAAGGCCAAGGCCACCGTCGGCAAACGGTATTTGATCGAAGCGGCCGAGCTGCAGCGTTTTTGTGCGGCGGCGCGCATTCCACAAGCAGTGCTCGACACGCTGATATCGCCCCCCGCGGCCGCACCCGATGCGGCCGTCACAGGCGATGAGCAGATATCCCCAACGCCAACCCATCACAGCGAGGTGCGTATGTCAGGCAAACCCATTGGGTCCGTCATGGTCGTCGGCGGCGGCATCGCCGGTATTCAGGCCAGTCTCGACCTGGCCAATTCGGGCTATTTCGTCCACCTGGTCGAACGCAGCGCCGGTATCGGCGGCGCCATGTCCCAGCTGGACAAAACCTTTCCCACCAACGACTGCGCCATGTGAATTATCTCGCCCAAGTTGGTCGAGTGCGGTCGGCACTTAAACATCGAGATCCACACCTTGTCAGAAGTCATCGCTTGCAGCGGCAGCGCGGGCGACTTCAACATCACCCTTCAGAAAAACCCCCGCTACATCCACATGGACAAGTGCATTGCCTGCGGGGCTTGCGCGGAAAAGTGTCCCAAAAAAGTGCCGGATGAGTACAATATGGGGCTCAACAAACGCAAGGCGGCCTACATCAAATATCCCCAGACGGTACCGCTCAAATACGCCATCGACGGTGAGAACTGCATCTACTTCACCCGGGGCAAGTGCCGTGCCTGCGAAAAGTTCTGCCCCACCCAGGCCATCCATCTGGACGACAAGCCGCAAACGGTCGAAATGCAAGCCGGGGCGGTGATCCTGGCGCCGGGTTTCAAACCCTTCGATCCCTCGGGATGGGATTTCTACGGCTACGGCCGCATCAGCGATGTAGTCACCAGCATGGAGTACGAGCGGCTATTGTCCGCCGGCGGTCCCCACCTGGGACATGTGGTCCGCCCGTCGGACCAGACCACGCCGGAAAAAGTAGCCTGGATCCAATGCGTGGGCTCACGCAACACCAACCGTTGTGAGAATGCCTACTGTTCCAGCGTCTGCTGCATGTATGCCCTCAAGCAAATGCTCATTACCCGCGAACACGCCAGGGGGGCCAAGGTGGATCAGGCGGTGTTCTATATGGACATGCGCAGTCCGGGCAAGGAGTTCGAGCGCTACTACCAGATCGCCAGGGAAAAAGGGGTGCGATTTCTGCGCAGCCGGCCCCACACCATCGAACCGGGGCGCGACGGCAACGGGGTGCACCTGCGCTATGTGACCGAAGAAGGCGCCTTCCGGGAAGAGGATTTCGACATGGCGGTCCTGTCGGTGGGTCTGGAACCGGCCGACGGCACCCGGGAATTGGCCGCCACCTTCGGCATCGAGCTGGAAGCCTATGGTTTTGCCAAATCTTCCAACCTGTCACCGGTGCACAGCACCCGGCCGGGCGTCTTTGTCACCGGGGCATTCCAGGCCCCCAAAGCGATCCCGCGTTCGGTCACCCAGGCTTCGGCTGCCGCCGCCGCTGTGGCCGAAGTACTGCATGCCGCCTGTGGCACCCTCACGCACCAGAAAACCTACCCGGCGGAAGTCGATGTGGGGGGCCAGGAACCGCGCATCGGTGTTTTTGTCTGCTCATGCGGGGTCAACATCGCCGGCACCGTCGATGTCAAGGCGGTGGCGGCCTACGCCCAGACGCTGCCCAATGTGGTGTTGGTGGAGAACAACCTGTTCACCTGCTCGGCGGACACCCAGAGCATCATTGCCGGCCGCATCACCGAACACCGCCTGAACCGCATCGTGATCGCCGCCTGCTCTCCGCGCACCCACGAGGCCCTGTTCCAGGATACCCTCAAGGAAGCCGGCCTGAACGGATACCTGGTGGAAATGGCCAACATCCGCAACCACAACGCCTGGGTGCACCAGAAAAGCCCCGAGCAGGCCACAAGCAAGGCCAAGGACCAGGTCCGCATGGCCGTGGCCAAGGCCACCCTCTCCCTCTCTCTGAACCGACTCTCCATTCCGGTGGTGCAAAAAGCGCTGGTTGTCGGTGGCGGCGCCGTGGGCCTGACCGCCGCCCTGGGATTGGCCCGCCAGGGCTATCCCACCGTGCTGCTGGAAAAGAGCGCCCGGCTGGGCGGCAATGCCTGGCATCTGGACAAAACCGCCAAGGGGCAACAGGTACGCCCCTGGCTGGAGGGCCTGATCGACGCGGCCTGCAATCACCCGCAGATCACCGTCATGACCGAAACCCAGCTCAAAACCGTCGACGGATCGGTGGGCAACTTCACCAGTACCGTGGCGGCCAACGGCGAAACCCGGGAGATCACTTACGGTGCGGCCATTCTGGCCACCGGCGCCCACGAGAGCCGCCCCCGGGAGTATCTGTATGGCCAGGATCCACGGGTGATGACACACCTGGAATTCGATGACCAACTCAATGGGGAGGAGGGGCCGCTGAATGCCCTTAAAGCGGTCGATATCCAATGCGTGGGATCCCGGGACGCCGAGCGCATGTACTGCTCGCGCATCTGCTGCACCCACACCATGAAAAGCGCCATCCATCTCAAGGAACGTCACCCGGACATGAAGGTCTATGTGCTTTTCCGGGACATCCGGACCTATGGCAAGCGGGAGGAACTGTATCAAAAGGCCCGTAACCTGGGAGTGCTGTTCATCCGGTACACGCTGGACCGTAAACCGGTGGTCACCGCGGACGCCGCAGGCCTCACCATCGCCTGCACCGATCCAATCCTGCAAATGGACCTGCAACTGGCGGTGGACCGGTTGGTCCTGGCAGCCGCAGTCCTGCCCAACCCCACCCAGGAACTGGTGCAGCTCTACAAATGCGGCTTCAATGTGGATGGTTTCCTGCACGAAGCC
>JAGTVD010000549.1 GCA_018224505.1 Desulfatitalea sp.
ACCAGGATGCTGGTCATCAGGATCAGGAGCGGATAGATCATGGCGGTGGTCAGCCGGTTCTTGAGTGCTTCGTGTTTTTCCATGATATCGGCCAACCGCGCCAGAACGATTTCCAGGGTACCCGAGGACTCTCCCGAGGCCACCATGTTGATGTAAATCGGTGTGAACACCCGCGGATACATTTTTAGTGCGTCCGCGAAGGTACCGCCTTCGGTCACGGATCCTTTGATGCCCGCGATAATTTTTCGGAGACCGGATGTGGTGATCTGGGCAAGGAGGGAGTCCAGGGCCGACACCAGGGGGAAGCCGGCCCCGATGAGGGTGGATAGCTGACGGGTCATAATGGCGACCTCCCCCGGCCGGATGCGTGTGAACAGTTGGGAGAAATCCATACGCGGCCGGTTGCCACCGCTGTCGAGCAGAGTGCTTTTCACCTCACGCAGGTTGACCGGAAAGTTGCCGGCCGCACGAATCTTCTGCCGCGCCGCCGTCGCGCCATCCGCATCGATGATACCCGTGATGGTTTTGCCCTTGGTGTCAAAAGCGGTGTAATCGTAAACAGGCATAGTGGCTACCATGTCCCAGCGCCGGAGGCCTTTGGGGGATTAGGTTTCCGGACTAAAAATTAAAGTGATGGTTGAAGTTCCTGCATCGTACAGGCAGCACGCACAATCTCATCAGAATTGTTTTACCAAACCTGCGGCGAAAAAACCATCCATGCCATGGCGATGGGGCATGGTTTTCAAGTAGCCTTCATGTGTCAGAATCGTTTCAGGTGAAGCCACTGCGGTCATCTCGGGACGAAATATAGCAAAATCCATGTGCTTTTGCAAAAACAGTTCGACGACCGCCTCGTTTTCTTCCGGTTCCATGCTGCAAACGGCGAACACCAGCATGCCACCGGGCCGTAATTGATGCGCGGTGCGGCCCAACAGGGCGAGCTGCCGCAAGCGGTAGCGATCCAGATCTTCGACAAATGAATGCCATTTGCCATCCGGGTTCTT
Organism: Desulfatitalea sp.; assembly: GCA_018224505.1. Classification (GTDB taxonomy): domain Bacteria; phylum Desulfobacterota; class Desulfobacteria; order Desulfobacterales; family Desulfosarcinaceae; genus Desulfatitalea. The sequence goes on from JAGTVD010000549.1 coordinate 1,005, forward strand.
GCGGAGCACACCCAGGCCCGAACAAGGGGCATCCACGAGGATGCGGTCAAACATGGGCAGGTCTTTGTCCGCGGTCGGTTCTTCCAGGTCCGCGATCCGGCGTTGTACGATGGAGATGCCCAGTCGCTGCATCTCTGCGGCCAGGCGTTCCAGTTTGGCGCCGTGCCGGTCGGTGGCCACTATCGTTCCACGGTTGCCCATCAATTGGGCAAGATGAGCCGTTTTGGTTCCCAGTCCGGCGCAGGCGTCCCAGATGGCTTCGCCCGGTTTGGGGTTTAGGAGATGGGCCACCAGTTGGGCGGCCTCATCCTGTATCTGAAACCACCCTTCGAGGAAGGAGGGCCACTGGTTGAATGGGCGCTTGAATCCCGAAACCACGATCCCCTCGGGGACATGGCATGTTGGCCGGAAATGGTCGACCTCTGCGGCAATGGCGGCCATCAGGGCGTCGCGGTCGGCTTTGAGGGTGTTCACGCGCAGGGTCACCTCCGGAATGGAATTGATGGCCGCGCATAGCCTTTCGGTTTCCGCCATGCCCCAGCGTTCGATCCAGCGCGCCATCAACCAGCGCGGAAAAGCCATCCGGGCCGCCAGGGCTTGATCGGGCACGACAGCGTCATCAGGCCAAACCACGGCGTCAGGACTATCCAAAATACGTCGTAACAATCCGTTCACAAACCCGGCCGCATACCGCCGGCCATTGCGTTTGGCCAGTTCCACCGCGCTGTGCACGATTGCTCTGTCCGGTACCCGATCCATGTAGTGGTGTTGCAACAGCGCCATGCGCAGAATAATGCGTACCCGGGGCTCGATCTTGCCGGGATTTTTGCTCCAATGGTCGATGATATGATCCAAACGGCCCTGCCAGCGCAAGGTGCCATAAACCATGGCGTGCACCATCGCACGATCGGCCCGTCCCAATCGCTCGATGCGTCCTTGCGCGGCATCGAGCCAGTGATCGAGGGGATGCGTTCCCCGCTGGACCTGACACAGCAGGTCAAATGCGATTTGGCGGGCGTGACTCATTTTTTCCAGTGCCTGGGGTTATTCCATTGCGGAAACAAGCCCAACCGCATCAAATACCATTCAAATATAACTGTTTCTAAGCAATTGGGGAAAAAACTTCAATATAAGCTTTAAGTGCACCTTGTCAGGATCTACGTCAACCGCGTCCCCATCGCAATCGGATGACCGCGCAAAAAATCATGAATGGCCATCCGCCTGCCCGATGCCCCCTGGATCTCTTCGATCCCCAGGCAGCCATCGCCGGTGGCCACGCGCAATTCATCCGGAAAGCCGGGCACTACCGTACCCGGCGCGGCGGCAATGTCCATCCCTGTCAATGGCTTGGCCCCGAGGATCTTTAAACGCTGCTCATCTCGAAAGCAGAAGGCGCCCGGCCAGGGCGTCACACCGCGGATTAACGCATCGATCTGTTGTGCCGTCTGATCCCAGCGGATGCGGCCATCCGACTTGCGAAGCATCGGGGCATAAGTGGCATCGGTATGTTTCTGGGTCCTTGGGAATAACGTGCCCGCTCCAAACTGGGTAAGCGTTTCCACAAGCAGGGTCCCTCCGATGTGTGCCAACCGCTGATGCAGTGATGCGGCCGTATCGTTCGGGCCGATGGCGGTGCGGGCGCTGAGCAGCATGTCGCCGGTATCGACGCCGCTGTCCATCAGCATGGTGGTTACGCCGGTCTCTGTTTCGCCCCGGATCAGGGCCCATTGGATGGGGGCCGGTCCACGGTATTTGGGCAGCAGTGAGGCATGCAGATTGACCGCCCCGCGTTTGGGAACGGCCAGGACCGCCTGGGAAAGAATGTGGCCGAAAGCCACCACCACCAGATAATCGGGATCCAAGGCCTGCAAGCGTGCGATAAAGTCGGCATCACGCACCGCCACGGGCTGGACAATGGGGCAACCCAGACCGGTGGCCGCCACTTTTACCGGTGGCGGCGCCAATGTCCGACCGCGCCCTTTAGGCCGGTCCGGCTGGGTCACCACCCATGTGATTTGGAAGCCGGCCGCGTGCAAGGCTTCCAGCGAGGGAACCGCAAAATCGGGCGTTCCCATGAAAACGATGGAAGGCAGCGGCATCACGATTCCTGCTGTTTGAGTTGTTTGTTGATTCGGCGGGTATATAGCTGGCGCTTCAAGGCGCTGATGTGGTCGATGAACAACGTGCCGTTGAGGTGGTCGATCTCGTGCTGCAGTACAACCGCCAGAAACCCTTCCGCTTCGATGCGCAACGGTTTGCCTTCGCGGTCCACGCCCGCTACGAGGATGCGGGCGGCGCGCTGCACATCGGCACGCAAATCAGGAACACTCAGGCATCCTTCATTCTCCGAGATAATACGGCCCTCACGGGCGATTATTTCGGGATTGATCAGCACGTGCAGCTCGCGGCCCTCGTCCCGGGATTGAATGTCGTAAACAAGCAACTGCTTGTTTTTATATACTTGTACAGCGGCCAGACCGACCCCCGGGGCCTGGTACATGGTGTCGGCCATCTGGTCGATCAGTCGCTGCAACTCTCCATCGATCTGTTCTACCGGACGGGCCGGCTTTTTCAGAAATTCATCGGGAAAGGTCAAGATCTCAAGGGGACTCACGGGCAACGCTCCTTTCAGCGTTGGGTAGCGGTGTATGCAGATTGTTTCGCACGTTTGTCAACTGCCGGATGTTAACACGGGCAACCCGGGTCGGTTCCGGTGCTGACATTTTAAAAAATACCGCCGGAACGGGTTGGGACCCTGCCTACATGAAATCGGATAAGATTTTGCGGGCCAGGACGACATCCTTTTTGATCTGGGCAGCCAGGGTTTCGATGTTTTCAAACTTGATTTCATCCCGCAGTCGTTGGATGAAATTGACGCGGATGGGATCATTATAAATATTCTGGTTGAAATCCAGAATATGTACTTCAATGGTGAACAGGTGGTCATCGAAAGTCGGGCTGTACCCGATATTGGCCACGCCCGGATAAATCCTTCCACCGTGGGCCACCGTAACGGCGTAAATGCCTTGTTTGGGACATAATTCGTCCTGGATGTGGATATTGGCCGTCGGAAAACCCAGCAGCCGTCCACCCCGGTTGCGCCCCGAGGCCACCACGCCCCTGATCTGATAGTGACGCCCCAGCATCTGCCGGGCTGCCGCCATGTCGCCGGCCATCACCAACTCCCGGATATGGGTGCTGCTGATCCGTCTGTCTACCCCATTGGCCCCCTGCACCCAATCTACCACCATCACATCGAACCCCAACTCTTTGGACCACTGGCGCAACAGGGCCAGGTTGCCTTCCCTGTTGCGACCGAAAGCGTAGTCCCTGCCCACCACCATGGCCCGCATGCCGATACGCGCCATCAGCAGTTTTTCCACGAAATCGCGTGCGGAGATGGCGGCAAATTCCCGTGTAAAGGGGATGGCAATCAACACCTCGATACCCGCTTTGGCGATCAGTTCCGCTTTCTGTTCCCCCATCGTGATCATCGGTGGGTGACCATTGGGAGAGAGCACTCGCAACGGATGGGGCTCGAATGTCATGGCCACCGAGGTCCCCTGGATGGTGCCGGCTTTTTCGATCACCGTGCGAAACAGCGCCTGGTGCCCAATATGAACCCCGTCGAAATTTCCAATGGTAATCACCGCATTTTTATACGGTTTTTCGATTGCCTCTAATGTCTTTACAATATTCATTTTGATCGCCC
>JAGTVD010000550.1 GCA_018224505.1 Desulfatitalea sp.
AGACTCGGCGCGGCAATGTTCATTTTGTTGAAAATGACGGATAACAGAATGAAAGAAACAAAGGCAAGGGGTACGGTGACCATGGCGCCGGACATGCCCAGAGCCGCCACAAGACCTTGGCCCACCACGACCCCTTTGATCACGTGGGGCGAGATGACGATGTAAGTAATACCGCAGACCACCGAGCTGATTATCATGGCGTATTTATTGGCCTGCTTCCACCACACCCCCAGCAGCAGCGAAGGACTGACGGCGGTGGCCAGCAGCCCGAAGGCCCAGAGGATACTGGTGACCAGAAATGCCGGCGGATTGAAGGCCAGCAAGATGGCGATGAGCCCCCCGCCGCCCAGGGCGAAGTAACCCCAGGTCATGCGCTTTTTGGCTTCCATCTTGGGCTTCAGAATACCCATCAGATCGGAGCCGACCAGTCCGGAGATGGCCATCAGGTTGCCACCCACGGTGGACAACCCCGCGGCGATAGCACCGCCGACGACGAAGGCGGCCACCAGCGCGGGATTGTAAAACACGTTCAGGACCAGGATGGTCTGATCCGGTTTGGCAATGGTGTTGCCGGTGATGGCGGTGAAGTAGTTGCCGGCAAAACCGGCGGTGTAAGTGCCGGCAAACAGCAATCCGAGGAACAGAATGAACCAGACCACCGACCAGCGGGCGCTTTTGATGCTGGTGGAAGTGAACACCCGCATGGCGAGATGGGGCAGAGCGATGGGGCCCAACGTAAAGGCCGGGATCAATGCGAAATACCAGCGGTAGTCGTAGCGCATATTGAAAAATTCAGGTATCTGCGCCAGCATACCCGGCACCATGTCGCCGTATGCCAAGGGCGGAAACCACCAACCCGATGATCCCATCTGTTTCATGATGGCGCCCAGGGGCACGATCATGGCGATGGTCATGACCACCATCTGGAACGCGGCGTTGTAGGAGGCGCCGTACATGCCGCCAATGGTGATGTACCCCACGGTGGCGATGCCGACGATGATCAAGGCGTACTTATAAGGCATCGCGAAGAGCACCTCGAAGGCCATGCCCAAGCCGATGATCTGTCCCAGGGCATACATCACCATGGTGAGGCACATCCAGGCGATGACCACGATGGCCGCTTCCTTGCCGTATCTGACCTTGATGAAAGAGGCCGGGGTAAAGGCCTTCATGCGCCGCAGGCAGGTGCCGTAGAGCAGCACCAGCAACGGGATGGACAGGGCCCATTGGATCCAGAGAAACACAAAGGGCGCCTGCAGCCGGTAGATGAGGGCGATAACCCCCATGAAGGTGGCCAGGCTGGCCCATGTGGCCGCCATGGCCAAGCCGTTGGTGATCGGGCCGATCTTGAAGCCCGCGGCGTAAAGGTCTTCCTCGCTCGTGGTTTTCTTGGCCGAAACATAACCCACGTAATAGAAGATGGCGAAAAGTGCCACCACCACCAGAACACCCAGCCACATATTGGGCAGTACGAATTCGGTCATCTGCATGATTGGAAACCTCCCCTCTTATTGGTTTTTCCCGGTTTTTGAAGCCGCGCGGTTCGACTCGCCGTATTGTTCGATTTCATCATCCAAGCGGTTCAGGACCACCGCCATGATGATGGTCACAACAAGCAGGCCGAACCATCCCATGAGGATGGGCAGGATGTAGTGCACCGGAAAACCCCACATGGTACCGCTTTGCAGGGAAGGAAAGAGCACGAACACCTGGGCGAAATGCCCAAAAACGAGCAAAACAAAGACGAACAGGATGGTAATCCAAATTTCCTTCGCGTAGAGCTTTTCCTTCATTATAACCGCCTCCACCGTGTTTTTTGCTTCCCGGCGGCAACGCCGCCGGGAAGCATTTTTAGAAGATACGCTTACGAACCCGGATTCATTTGATCAACAGCGCGACAATGGTATCATTTCTTTTTACCCTTCGAGCTCAACTCGGGAAAATCCCCATAAAAATACTCGTTGGATACCCTGGTCTCGCCGGTCTCTTTGCGCTTCACCTCCTGGTCTCTCAATTCAATGCGTCGAATCTTGCCGCTGATGGTCTTGGGCACCTCTTTGACGAACTCGAGAATGCGCGGAATTTTGAACTTGGCCAGAATGTTGATACAGTGCTGGAAAAGCTCCAAGGCCAATTCCCGTGATGGTTCATATCCCTGTCCCAGGATCACATATCCCTTGACCAACTGATAGCGTTCCGGGTCCGGACTGCCCACCACGGCGGCTTCCGCCACGGCCGGATGTTCGATCAATGCGCTTTCCACCTCGAACGGTCCCACCCGGTAGTCGGAGGACTTGATCACATCGTCGGCCCGGCCCACGAACCACCAGTAACCATCTTCGTCGAACTGGGCGCGATCACCGGTGAAGTAGAAGTTCTCCATGAACACCTGTTGCATCTTGCCCGGGTCACCGATATACTCCTGAAACAGGCCAATGGCCCGCCAGCGGTCAAGCCGCACCACGATGTGCCCGGTCTCGCCCGGTGCGGTGATTTCCTTGCCGGCATCGTCGGCCAATGTGATGTCGTACATGAACGACGGCATGCCGAAGGAACCGAAACGCATCTTGCCTTCCATCCATGGCCCATTGCCGATCATGGCAGTGGATTCGGTCTGGCCATAGAAGTCCCTGATCTCCGTGCCGGTATACTTCTTCCATTGCTGAATCACTTCGGGGTTGAGGGGTTCGCCGGCGCTGATCGATGCACGCAGTGCATCGAAGCTGAACTGGCTCAGATCCAGACCGACGAAGGCGCGCCAAGCGGTGGGGGGCGCACAAAAGACGTTGATCTTGTACTTGGCCACATACTCCAGGTAGGTTTTGGGCACCAGCGCCTTGAAATCGAAACCGCACACCGTGGCACCCACATTGAGCGGCGCGAAAAAACTGCTCCAGGCCCACTTGGCCCATCCCGGCGCGCTCAGGTTGTGGTGCACATCGCCGGGCCTGATGCCGGCCATTACGGCGGTGGAGAGGTGACCCACCGGGTAGGAGACGGCGCTGTGTCCCACGCGTTTGGGCAGACCGGTGGTGCCGGAGGTGAAAAAGCAGAACAGGACATCTTCTTTTTTGATTTTGGCCCCTTGGGCCTGGTCCGACTCTTTTTCGAGGTCAGCGTAACTGGTCCAACCCGCCTTCTTGCCCATGACGATTTTTGCCTTGGGCTTGACGGTCAGGGTATTCAACGCCTCGTCCATCATATCGGCGCCGGCCTCGCTGGTGACCAAGCAATCGGGCGGATAGGCCTCGAAGCGGAACCGCAACTCGCGCATGGTCATTGAGGTGGCGGTGGGCACATTGACCATGCCGCCTTTGAGGCTGGCCAGGGTGGTAAACCAGGTCTCGGGAATGATGGGGAGCATCATGTACATGTTGTCTCCATGACGCACGCCATTTTTACTTAAAAAGTTCAAACATTTATTGCCTTGTGCGGCAAGCTCCGAATAGGTAAACGTACGCTCCTGGCCGGTTTCCATGTCGGCCCAGATCAAGGCCTTCTGGTCGCCGCGTTCCCGGACATGGAGACCCTCGAGGATCTCCGCGACCCAGTTGAAATTGTCGGGCAACGCCATTTTGTTGAGCTTTTCAAAAAAGGCCTTGGCTGCCTCCCGCCGCTCATCAAGGTTCCCAACCGTGTTGAGGTCCATGACCTCCCTGTACAAGCTCTCCATTCCCATTAACGCCCTCCTTGTGGTTAAAATTTACGATACGCCCGGACCTGACAATTCAATCCAGCGCACCCGACTTTGGACCGGCTCGATACAAACCATCGCCCCTTTGCAGTCATCAACCCCATGTGGCGCGCCATGGCGCTCCGGGTTGGTGCATGCAAACAGCTTCTATCCGTCATCAGTACTCTGCCGTGCCATATGAGTGGAAATGAGAACCCGCAGCCTTACCCCGTGGATGCAGGAATTACAGCGACTTTCATTTAATGAATTTAATTTTAATTTTGTTGTTTGTAAACACCTTTCTTCACAGCTTCACAATTTGACACCCCCCTGTTCGTATCGTTTTTCAAAATCGGCGATGGTCTGTTCATCCATGATTTTCAGACGGCGCATCATTTTGGCATGCAGCAAGGCGAAGTGGCCGGTGGATCGGGCACACACCTGCCCATCGTCATTATACAAGGCAGCGCTGATGACCGCCTCGGTGTTCTTCATCTGTCGATCGACCCATCCTTGCACGCGCAGCGCGGTGTTCGGTGCGACCGGCAAAATGAACCGGGTTTCCATGGAGCGGGTCAGAATCAACCGTCGCAGCAAGTGGATGGCGGTCCAGCTCATGATCTCGTCCAACAGCGTGGTGATGATGCCCCCGTGGATCAGGTTGCCCCAACCGCACAAATGATTCGGCAGGGTAACCGTGGACAGCACCGAATGGCCGTCAGAGGCAAAGGTCATATGCAATCCGAAAGGGTTGCGCGATCCGCAGGCAAAGCAATTCAGATCGCTGGAAAAGGGTTCGATGGGCACAAAACCATTGTTTTGGGTCATTTCACTTGTATCCTTTCCGGCATTTGGAAATATAAGGCCAGGCCCTTTGATAGGCCTGGCGGCCATAAGAGCGCTTGCCTATTGTAATGCTCCCAAGTGCTTATTTTCAATGATTTCATCCATGTCTCAACAAAAGACTTGAAAGCGCCAGGCCGTTATGGTAGTCGAATGCCTGGTTTTTGGTCGCAGATTGTAGCCTCTCCAAACCATTAAGAAAGTAAGGAACTTGCGCAGATGATTTCACAGAAGCACCGGATGATCATGTATGGCGTGACCGTTTTGCTGCTTGCCGTTGCCATCGTCGGTTATGCCGCTTTCCCGGTAAAAGCGCCGGAGGAACCGATCCGCCTGATGTACCATACCAACGCCGGCAAAGTGCTTTTCGACCATCAGACCCATGCTTCCGCGCTTGGCTTCGCGCTGTCCTGCACGGACTGCCACCATCTGCACGCAGGAGAGGAGATAGAGCCGGTTTCCTGCGCGATGTGCCATCCGCCGCGCCCCAGCGGGATGGAAATCCCCGAGTCGTGCCTCGATTGCCATATGACGGATGAAATCGAGGATCCCCAAATCATGAAACGCTCCGATGCTTTGCACGAGCAGTGCATGTCGTGCCACGAACATTATGGCAAAGGGCCTTCGTTCGGACCGGACGAATGCGCCAAATGCCATGTGATGTAGGCCCGAGGATGATTCCTTTGACGAATCATCATACTACCGATACCGCTGCAGCCCAGTAAAGGTTAAGACATGCTATCAAAACCGTTTTTCGGCTACGCCAAACCACAATTCCACTACGAACTGTTGAGCACCGCGCTTCCCCAACCCGCGGCCGTTGCCACACCGGCCGCCATAACGGTTCTGCTGCCCCGGGAGATGGGCCCCAAGCCCTCCCCTTTGCTCAAGCCCGGCACACGTGTCAAAACCGGGCAGAGGCTGACATGGGACGACCAGCCGGGGCCGGCGGTGGTCGCAACCGCCACCGGCACCATCCAGTCGGTGGCCCCCCACCTGGGGGACTACGGGCGTAAGTTTACCGCCGTCACCATCACACCCGAACCCCAGGATGAGTGGGACGACCAGTTCGCGCAGGGGTGCCGGCAGCCGGACCGCCAATTGCTGATCGATTTCCTCGCCGGCGCACCGGGTGCTCCCGGGCTGGAAAAACTGGCCAACACCAAAAAGCCGGTGGATACCATTGTGATCTATGGCGGCGACACCGACCTGTTGGTGGATACCAATCTGTACATTCTCAAAAGCCGGACCGACATGGTCAACAAGGGGATTCATGCACTGAAGGAGATCGCCGGCGTCGACAAAATCCTTCTGGCTGTGCCGAGCGAAGCCTTTCAAAATTTCGACGGCCACTTCGAAGCCGATGTACGCGCGGTTCCCAGCACATACCCCTTCGGTCAGCCGCTGATGCTCTTTTACCAACTGTTCGGCAAAATCCTCGATCAGGGAGAAACCTTCGACGATCACGGCGTCCTTTTCATGCGCGCCGAGGCGGTGGCCGCCATCGGCACGGCGTTGGCCGACCATCGGTTGCCAACGGACAAGGTTGTGACCGTGCTGGACAAAACGGGCCACAAGCATCTCGTTACGGCCCGGATCGGCACCCCCATCGGCGCTATTCTCAAGATGTTCGACATCACCCTTGAGGACCGCGACCGCCTGATTTTCGGCGGTCCCATGACGGGCACGGCGGTCTATTCTGAAGAGCAGCCCATTCTGGCCGATACCGACGCCATTCTGGTGCAGGACAGCCGTCAGGTGATTCTCACCAGCGATTACCCCTGCATCAACTGTGGCGAATGCGTTCGCGTCTGCCCGTCCAAAATGGCCGTCAACCTTCTGGTCCGCTTTCTGGAAGCGGGGCAGTATCAGGAAGGGGCCGATCTGTATGACCTCTATTCCTGTGTGGAGTGCGGACTGTGCAGCTTTGTCTGTGTGTCCCGCATACCCATCCTCCAGTATATCAAGCTGGCCAAATTTGAACTCGCTCGCGCGGTTCCGGCGGAGGAAGAGAATGAATAGACCGAAAAAGCTCATTGTTTCCCATGCCCCTTTCTGGCACATCGGCAGCGCAGTGCCCGAACGAAACTACAACACCCTGATCGCCACCCTGCCGGCGGCGCTGGTGGGCATCGGCATCTACGGCGCTCCGGCGCTGGCGGTGCTCTGCCTTTCGGTGGCATCGGCCATCGGCTGGGAATTTCTGCTGACCGCCATTGCCAAGCGCCCCAATACGGTGGGAGACGGCAACGCGGCCGTGATCGGCATGATTTTCGGCATGCTGCTGCCGGCCACGGTACCCTGGTGGCTGGTGGTGACCGGCACTTTCGTAGCCATTGTCATCGGCAAGCAGATCTTCGGTGGCATCGGCGCCAACCCGTTCAGCCCGCCGGTGCTGGCCTACGCCATTTTGTCGGTGGCATGGCGCGTCTACTTTGACTACGATGCCCAACTGCTCAATGTTCAAGTCGATTTCGCCCCCTTCTACCCATTGGGCGCCGCCAAGGCATTCGGCGCCGGCGCCGTGGCCGACATCCCGCTGAGCGACCTTCTGATCGGGCGACAGATCGGCGGGGCCGGTTCGACGAGCGCACTGGCGCTGCTCATCGGCGGCATCTATTTGGTGGCTCGTGGCTACGTGCGCTGGGAAATTCCCCTGGCCTTCATTGCCGGTCTTTTTATCACTGCCACGATGTTTCATGCGGCCCACCCGGAGGCTTATGCCGGTCCCCTGTTTCACCTTTTCACCGGCTTTTCCATGATCGGCGCCTTTTTCCTGGCGACCGACGACAGCGCATCACCGGTGAACACCCTCCCCATGCTGATATATGGCGCCGTTGGCGGCATCATGACCATGCTGATCCGCAACATCGGTGCGTACCCGGAAGGGATCATTTTTGCGATTCTGTTGATCAACCTGATGAATCCGCTGGTCGACAAAATCAGACCCAAGGCGATTGGAAAGGTGGCATAAAAAATGGGCGAAATGATCAAAATGGTAGTGGTTCTGACCGTCCTGAGCGTCATCTCCGGTGGCGGATTGAAATGGATCGAAGAGTTCGCCAAACCCAAAATCGAGGTTCAGGTCCTGGAAAACGTCAAAGGCCCGGCCATTCGGGAGATTCTGGCAGGCGCTTCCAACGATCCGGTGGAATCGCGTTTTCGCATTGAGGATGGCGAAAAGGAACACACCGTATTTGTCGGGGCCTTTGACGGCAAGGCCACTACAGTGGTGCTGGAATCGGAAGGACGCGGATATGGCGGCCTTATCGGATTGCTGGTGGCCGTCAATGTCGAACAAGAGCAACTCCTCGGCATCAGTGTGACCACCCACACGGAAACACCGGGATTGGGTGCCCAGGCCAAGGATAATCCGGCCTTTGCCGCGCAGTTCAAAGGCAAACCGATCGGCCAGCCTTTTAAAATCACCAACGACGGCGGCGACATTAATGCCCTCAGCGGCGCCACCATCACTTCCCGAGCGGTGATGGATGCCACAAACCAAGCCCTGGCCTTCTACGATAAATTCAAACCGCAACTGGTCGAAGAGATGCAGCGCGCTGTCAAGTAATAAAGGAGAGTCCACATCATGGCCAAATCGATTGCACAGGAGTTCACCAAGGGGCTTTGGAAAGAGATTGCGCCATTTCGGCTCGTTTTGGGCCTCTGCCCCGTGCTGGGTGTCACCACCTCCATGAAAAATGGTATCGGCATGGGATTGGCCACCACCTTCGTGCTGCTGTGTTCCAACATTCTGGTATCGCTGCTGCGCAAGGTCATCCCTTCGAAGGTGCGCATCGCCTGCTACATCATCATCATCGCCTCGTTCGTGATCGTGGTCGAGCAGATGCTCCAGGCGTATGCCTACGACATATACAAAAGCCTGGGTGTGTTTATTCCATTGATCGTGGTCAACTGTATCGTTTTGGGGCGGGCGGAAGCGTTCGCATCCAAAAACGGTGTCGTACCCTCCATGGCCGACGGACTTGGCATCGGCATCGGGTTTACCTGTTCGCTGGCCGCCCTGGGGGCAGTGCGTGAGATATTAGGCACCGGCGCACTCCAGGGCGATATTTTCGGCTACTTGCCTTACCATTTATCCAATATTTTCGGTGCGTCATACGAGCCTTTCGTCTTTGCCATTCAGGCTCCAGGGGCCTTTATCTGCCTGGGATTGATGCTGTGCATGATGAACCTTGTTCCGAGCAAGTAGGGTTAAGGAGAACACAATGGATTATTTTGAAATAATCGTCGCCGGCATTTTCGTAAACAATATCCTGTTGGCTCAATTTTTGGGTAATTGCCCCTTCCTGGGAACATCCAAAAAGATGGAGACCGCCTTGGGCATGGGCATGGCGGTGATCTTTGTGCTGGTACTGGCCGGCACGATGACCTGGATCATCTTTAACTGGCTCCTGATTCCCTACAAACTGGAATTCCTGCGCACCATCGCCTTTATTCTGGTGATTGCGTCA
>JAGTVD010000551.1 GCA_018224505.1 Desulfatitalea sp.
CAGGGGGTGCAAGGCCTGACCATCGGTATCCCCAGGGCCCATTTCGCACACGCGGGGCTGGACAGCGAGGTGGCCGCGGCGGTCCAGACGGCGGTCGAAACATTGAAATCCCTGGGGGCCCGCACCGTGGAGATCGACCTGCCCCACAGCGAATATGCCGTGGCCGCCTACTATGTCATCGCACCGTCCGAAGCCAGCTCCAATCTGGCCCGCTACGACGGCGTCCGATACGGCCGACGGGACACCGCCGCCGACACCCTCGCGGAGATGTACCGCGCCACCCGTTCCGGCGGCTTCGGCCCCGAAGTGCAACGGCGCATCCTGCTGGGCACCTACGCGTTGTCGGCCGGTTATTTCGATGCGTACTACCGCAAAGCCTCCCAGGTGCGCACCCTGATCATGCGCGATTTCAAGGCCGCCTTCGCGCAGTGCGACCTCATCGCCTCGCCGGTCTCCCCCACCCCGGCCACGCCCATCGGCGCCCACCTGGACGACCCGCTGACCATGTACCTGATGGACATGTACACCCTGCCCGCCAACCTGGCCGGCATCCCCGGCATCAGCGTCCCCTGCGGCTTTTCGGCCGGGGGCCTGCCCATCGGCCTGCAGCTCATGGCCGCCCATTTCCAGGAAACCCGCCTGCTGGCCGCGGCCCACGCCTTTGAGCAGGCGACGGGGTTTCATCGGGAGCGGGCGAAGATGTAGGGTTTGTTGGGTTGGTTGGGTTTATTGGGTTGCTTGACCTCTGAGTCGGGCATGAAGAAAGCTTACGATATCGGGGGCCATTGGAAGAGGACGAACGGTACAGAACGTCGAGGTCGGCTGCTGCTTCGTGGAACGGCCCCTGACTCGCAGCGAACAAATCGAGGATAACGATCTGCCTGTAATTTCCTAAAAGTATTGCTTATTGCGAATTTCATAAGGAGCACGATGGATGAGTAGGTCTGTTAACTACCATGAGGGGCAATTTCCACCCACAAATCTTGATTGGGAACGGCTTGTGCCGTTAATTGGCCCCGCCAACGCTGCGGTAGCTCGGTATGATGGCATTTTGGCGGCTATCCCCAATGCTCATGTATTGCTGAGCCCGCTTACTACTCAGGAGGCAGTGCTCTCTTCCCGAATCGAAGGTACACAAGCTACAATGGGCGAAGTACTGGAATTCGAAGCTCGTGGTGATACAGATGAACCCTCAACCGCCAAAGAAGCCGATATCTGGGAGATTCTCAATTATCGCAAGGCCATGCGCGTGGCCACAGAAATGATGAAAGAACTGCCGTTATGTCAGCGCATTGTGCTGGAAAGCCATAGGATTTTGCTAAACAGCGTACGGGGTCATGGCAAGTCTCCGGGCCAGTACCGAAAAACTCCCAATTGGATCGGCCCGCATGGCTGTCCGATCGAGGAGGCACGTTTTGTACCTATCAATGCTGGAAAGCTGCCCGAAGCGATGTCTCGCTGGGAAAAATTTATGCACGGAAAAGCCCCGGACCGATTGATCCAACTGTCCCTTTTGCATGCAGAGTTTGAAGCCTTACATCCGTTTTTGGACGGCAATGGCCGCCTGGGACGGATGCTTATCCCCTTGTTTTTATACCAAGCCAAAATTATTCAGCAGCCGATGTTTTATATAAGTGCCTACCTTGAAACCCATCGCGATGAATACTACGAACGCCTGCTTTCCGTCTCCCGGGATAACGATTGGAATGGCTGGTGTGCATTTTTTCTGAAGGTCGTTCAAATACAGGCAGAGGCAAATCTCGCCAAAGCGCAGGCAATCCTTAGTCTTTACAACCGGATGAAAATTCATTTCGCCGAGCTGACTCATTCCCAGTATGCAATTCACGCCTTGGACTGGGCTTTTGAAAGGCCGATCTTCAAAAGTTCAGATTTTCTACGGTCCGGCAATATCCCCAAGCCCACTGCCCAACGGATACTGAATATCTTGAAAAATGAAGGCATTTTCAGAGAGTTGCAATCTGGCAGTGGACGTCGCGCAGCCACATTGGCTTATCCTGATCTATTGAACATTGCTGAAAGTCATGATGCGTTTTGAGACTCATGATTTAGAGGCAAATCTATTTATGACTCAAATTCTGATAAAAACGAGGCACAAAAACCATTGCGTCTATTTTATGAACCACAAATGAATCATGAGAATGTGAGAATAAGAGCCGTTGCCAGAACCGGTGAACATTCAAGACGATGAAATCATCGATTTTTGGCGTGCGCTTGCCCTTGTCGACCGACCGACTTTGCTTGACACGCCCCAACGGTATGTTATTTTTGCCCGACATGCTGACGGCCGGCAATGCCGGCCCTGTTCGCACACGAGAACCAAACGGCAACATCCCAACAAGGAGGAAGCACCCATGAAAAAACCCCAGGGCGACGGCGTACGCAGCGCGGTCCAATGGATCAGCGACGAACGTCAGGAGAATCCCGGCACCCCCATCCAGAAACTGATCGACCAGGCCTCCACCCGCTTCAACCTCACCCCCATGGAAACCGCCACCCTGGAGCGCACTCTCAAGGACTCCGGCCAATAAAAAACCGGACGGACAATGGGGATGAGACGGGGATTCCGCCTTCTCTTCCCCATTGCCGGCCATTTTCAGGCGTTCGATGTCCCGACCGTATGCGTTCCCGGTTCCCATGCCGGCTCCCATGATGGATAACGGCCCATGACCCGCATCCGCATCCTGCCCGATATCCTGGCCAACAAAATCGCCGCCGGCGAGGTGGTCGAGCGGCCCGCGGCGGTGGTCAAGGAGCTGGTTGAAAACGCCCTGGACGCCGGCAGCAGCCGCATCACCATCGAGATCGAAAACGGCGGACGATCCCTGATCCAGGTGGCCGACAACGGCACCGGCATGGGTTATGACGACGCCCTGCTGGCCCTGGAACGGTTCGCCACCAGCAAGCTGCGCACCGATGCCGACCTGGCCGCCATCCGCACCCTCGGGTTCCGGGGCGAGGCCCTGCCCAGCATCGCCGCGGTCTCCAAACTGACGCTGATCACCCGGGAGCAGGCAAGCGACACCGGCGTCCAGATCCAGGTGGAGGGGGGCCGCATCGTCCAGGTGACCGAAACCGGCGCCCCCCGGGGCACCCTGGTGCGGGTGGCCCGGATCTTCTACAACACCCCGGCCCGGCGCAAATTCCTCAAAACCGTCAACACCGAAATGGCGCACATCGCCGACACCGTGTCCGGCATGGCCCTGGGCTGGCCCCACGTCCATTTCACCCTGACCCACAACGGCAAAGCGGTTAAAAATTGGCCCCGCGCCTCGGACGGCGCCGAGCGGGCCGCCGACGTGCTCGGCCCGGCCGAACGGCGCGACCTGATCCCCCTGGACGCCGGCGCCGGACCGGCAGCCCTCGCCGGCTGGATCGCCCCGCCGCGCCTGGCCCGCAACACCGCCCGCGGTACCTTCCTGTTCGTCAACGGGCGCCGGGTGCGCGACCGGGTGATCCAGCACGCCCTGTTCGAAGGCTTCCAGGGGCGCCTGATGAAAGGGCGCTACCCCCTGGCGGTCCTGCTGCTGACCCTGCCCTGCGACCAGGTGGACGTCAACGTCCACCCCACCAAACACGAAGTGCGCTTCGTCGATCCGCGCCGCGTACACGACCTGGTGCGCGACGGCGTCCGCCGGGCCCTGGACGCCGCCGAGCGCCGGCGTTGGCATGATGTGCGCGGCGATGATGAAATCCCGTCACCCCGGGACATGGGCGGGGATCGAAGCGACACCGTCCCAGACCAGGCCACCATGGAGGCTGTGGCCGAACCGCCTGCGGCCTATGGCCCCGCGCCGTCCGACACACGCCCTTACCCGCCGCCTCCCGGCGCCCCTTTCGACCCGGAGACACCCGTTACCCCTGAGGAACCGCCGGCGCACCCGCCCCAACCGCGACCGCCCGAAGGACAGAACGGCCCGCCCGCCACGGCCGCGCGGCCCACCCAGGAAACCCTCTGGCACACCGAACGCTTTGCCGGCCTCACCGTCATCGGCCAGTACCGGGGCACCTACATCCTCTGCCAGGAGGCGGACGACCTGATTCTCATCGACCAGCACGCGGCCCATGAACGCATCGTCTTCGAAACCCTCGGCCGGCGTCACCACAGCCCGGAAGCCCAGCGCCTGCTGCTGCCCGAAACCGTGGAACTGGGCTTTG
This sequence comes from Desulfatitalea sp., assembly GCA_018224505.1. Lineage (GTDB taxonomy): Bacteria > Desulfobacterota > Desulfobacteria > Desulfobacterales > Desulfosarcinaceae > Desulfatitalea. Next base: position 4,177 of record JAGTVD010000551.1, read on the forward strand.
CCG
>JAGTVD010000552.1 GCA_018224505.1 Desulfatitalea sp.
CAAAGAAGGCATCGAGGTCCGCCTCAGCGTCCAATCGAAAGGTGTCCAGAGCCCCTACTCCGGCATCGGGCTTGGCCACCACCGGATATCCCGTGGTGGCGATCAGCGCCCGGGCCTCCGCCGGTGTCGCAACAACCTTGCCCGCCGCCACTGGAATGCCGGCGGATTGGAACCGCTCCTTCATCAGTGATTTGCGTTTGATGAATCCGATCTCCCGACCTCGTACGCCGGGGATGTTGAAAGCGTCCCGCATGCGCGACTCTGTGGCCAACCAGTATTCGTTCAGGGATTCGAAGCGGTCCAGCATGCCGTAACGGTGGATAAAGTAGCCGCAGGCGCGCACTAATTGATCATCATCGTGCATATTCGCTACCCGGTAGTATTCGGTCAGCGCCGTCTTCACCTCAGGCGCCAGACCATCATATGGTGCGTCTCCGATGCCCAGCACGTTGGCACCTAACTGCTTCGCGTTTTTGCAGAAGAGGTGGTAGTGGTGGGGAAAGTGGGGTGAAAGATAGACCAGGTTCATGACAACTCCTTCAATAGGTAATGGGCCGCGCAGATATCGAGGCTAATATAGAACAGGATGGCTGCCCGCTGCAAAGCCATTCTTTTGAATGCCCTGAAATATCCATCTGGCTTTGGCAGATAGACGATTTAATGGCCATACATCAAAATGATGTCGCTTCATTTTTTGCTAATCTCTCACTACATGAACAATCCGTATTTTTTATTTGACACCTGTATTGTTTGGCCCGTATACAGAGATATGCGCTATTCGGAACAGGGTACCGCCATGCGTGACAAAAATCACATCCAATCCCTCGAACGGGGGCTGCGGCTCCTTGAGATGGTGGGCGAGGCTTCCCCCCCGCCATCACTGACGGAAATCGCCCGTCAGATGGATCTGAACAAGACTACCACCCAACGGTTCCTGCAAACATTGTGTACCCTGGGCTACCTGAATCGCACCGAAAACAAACGGTTTGTATGGGGCCACCGCGTCTTGCGCCTCGGCTACAAGTATCTGGACAACGCCAACCTGGTGCAGGTCGCCCAATCGTTCATCGATGCGTTCTCCGCGGAGGTGACGGGCACCATCAATTTGGCTGTGCTGGAACAAAGCGAAGTGGTCTTTATCTATCGCAAAGAGGTCCGGCGCTTTCTGAATTTCGATCTCCATGCGGGTTCCAGACTGCCCGCCCACTGCACGGCATCCGGAAAAGCACTGCTTTCGGACCTCGAAGACCCGAAACTAAGGGAGATCCTCGCTCAAATGGAGTTGGAACGGGTAACATCGCGCACACTCACTTCCAAACAGGCCCTGTGGGACGATTTGATGCAGACCCGGCAGCGGGGCTACAGCATTTGCGACCGTGAGCTTTCCATGGACCTGATTTCCATGGGTGTATTGCTCTATGAGCACAGCGGAAAAGCACTTGCAGCCATGAATCTCTCCCTGAACGCAAAGGACTGCGACGACGGCCATTTAAAGCTTAGCGCCGCCCAACTGATGCAGACCGGCAAAGCCATTTCCAGAGCGCTCGGTTATCGGGGCAATTATCCACGACAACGCTCGGCGTTCGACAATCAAAACGCGGCGGGGCACACAGGATGAATGTCAGTTGTTTGCTGTCCGACAGCGCCTCAAAGTTTCCCCGGCGGGAGGCGGTGGTGTCCGATCAGGGGCGCATGGACTTTGCGCAACTCGACCGGCGCGTATCACGCCTGGCCGGCGCCATGCTGGCAGCGGGTTTGCGCCGCGGTGAGCGCGTCGCCATCCTCTTCTTGAACGGGGCTGCCTTTGTGGAAACGTATTTTGCGGCGCTTCGGGTCGGCCTGGTGGCCACCCCGGTCAATTTTCGCCTGGTGGTTCCTGAAATCACCCATATTTTAAATGATTCCGGTGCGGCCGCTCTTTTCTACGGCCCGGAGTTCTCTGCTGTTGCGGAGGCAGTCCGGCCCATGTGTTCGGACCTGCGCCTGGTTGTGGGGAAGGCAGACACGGACTATGACACCTTTTTGAACGACGGAACACCGGTGCCCTGTGAGACTACAGTATTGGCGTCCGATCCCTGCCAGATCATGTACACCTCGGGCACCACCGGCAAGCCCAAGGGTGCGGTGCTGACCCATGGCAATATCTTATGGAACCTCATCAACACGATGCTGGGCCGCCAGGACCGGGAAGGCCGCAATGCCGTCATCGTGGGGCCGCTGTCCCATACCGCAGCCCTGAACAACCACCTGACCATCCAGGTGGCGCTGGGCGGCAAGAGCGTACTGGTCAGCCACTTCGAGCCGGAAGCGCTTCTGCGCACCATCGCGCAGGAGAAGATCAATTTGATATCGGGGGCCCCGGCGTTCTACAATCTTCTTATGCAAGCGCCGCGCGCCTGGGACTTCGACCGATCCGCCATCACCACATGCACGGCAGGGGCTGACAAACTGACGGCGGAGACCAAACGCCGACTGATGGAATTCTTTCCGAACATCAAAGGCGTTTTCGATGTGTATGGATGCACCGAGGCATCCCCCTCCATCACCATTCTGGATGATCTTCAATCCCTGACGCGACATGGATCCGTAGGCAAACCGCTGCCTTTCCTGGAGGCACGCATCGTCGATCCGGCGGGCCACCCGCTGGCCCCCGGAGAGGTGGGTGAGGTTGCCGTGCGGGGTGCAAATGTCATGCAGGGCTACCACCGTCAGCCGGAGGCCACGGCGCGGGCAATGCGGGATGGCTGGCTCTTTACCGGCGACCTGGCGCGCATGGACGAAGATGGTTTTTTCTACATCATCGACCGCATGAAGGACATGATCGTCAGCGGCGGGGAAAACATCTATCCCCGGGAGATCGAAGAGGTGCTGGTGACCCACCCGGCCGTAGCCGATGCCGCTGTGGTCGGTGAACCGGATGAGCTCTGGGGGGAATCGGTCAAAGCCGTGGTGGTGGTCAAGACCGGCCTGCATCTCGATGCTGTGGAGGTCGTTCGTTACTGCAGGTCACATCTGGCCAGCTACAAGAAACCGCGCAAAGTGGTCTTCGCGGCGGAGCTGCCGCGTACCGCGTCAGGAAAGGTTCAGAAGCACAGACTCAAAGAAATGGCTTAAGGCACCGCCGCCGGGGAGAGCCCAAAGCGGGCCACCGGCTTAGTGGTCCAAATGTCGCCTTCGCCGGCCAGGGGATGTCCCCCCGGCCGCATCGCGCGGCGCAAATTTTTGCTCATCAGGAGGATACCATGAAAAGATCATCGAGACATTCTTGGATTGCCGTCGGGCTGGCTTGCTTATTTGTTCTGGGTCTCGGCTGGCATCCGCTGGCGGCCGATGAACGCCTGGCCATCGGCACGGCTTCCACCGGCGGCACCTGGTACCCGCTCGGCGGGGGTGTGGCCAACATGATCAACAAATATATCAAGGGATACTATGCGGCCGCCCACCCCTCCGGCGCCTCCATCGAGAACATCCGGGCAATATTGAAGAAGCAGGATGCACTGGCCCTTTCCATGCCCGACACCGCTTTCCAGGCATTCAAAGGGCTGGAAATGTTCGCGGACAACCCGGCCAAGGAACTCCGGGGGCTTATGTCCACCTACCCCATCGACATTCAGTTCTATACCCTCGCGCGCAGCGATATCCAAACCATCAAAGACTTAAAAGGCAAAAAAGTGGCTGTGGGCGCCCCCGGCAGCGGCACCGAGGCCATGGCCCGCTACGTTCTCAATGTCTACGGTCTAACCTATGATGACATCGACGAACGTTTTCTGTCAGCCACTGAAACCAGCGAGGCGATCAAGGACGGCAATATCGATGCCGGCATTGTCACCCTCGGCACCCCGGCCCCCACGCTCATGGATCTTGCCAGTCAAAGGGACATTCGCTTCCTGGATATCGAACCCGCTGTTGCGGAAACGATCAACAAGGATTTCCCCGCCTACTTTCCGACCACCATCCCGGCCGGGACTTACAACAAACAGGACAAACCGCACCACACCCTTTCATGGATGGGCCTCTTCGTGGTGCACCAGGACATGAGCGAGCAACTGGCCTACGACATTCTCAAATCGGTTTTCGACCACAAGGATGAGCTCGACAAGATTCATTCCCAGTTCAAGAACATCAAGCTGGAAAGCGCCACCAAAGGGATGTCGATTCCCTTGCACCCCGGGGCCGAGAAATTTTTTAAAGAAAAGGGCATTCTCAAGTAAACGCACTGACAGACGCGGACGCATGAACCATAATGGCAGGCGTAAAATCAGATTCACATTTTACGCAGGCCCTAAGGAGGCAAACCGGTGGGCCGTATTCGGCGGTTGGTCAAGTGGGGCGCGGCGCTGGCAGCCATGGCAGTGGCAGGCTTATGGCTGTCGGCGCCTGACTGCCGCCTGGTGGTCCGCCGATGCGAGACCGGCGCCGGCGTATTGGAAATCCCGGCGAGGGCAGGAATGGACTTTTCGATCCGCTTCCATCATTCCTATGACCGGGCCTTTTTCAGGGAGCATTACCACTTGGCGCCGAACGGCCGGTTGGTGCTGAGTCATATGACCTTCAAGTCCGCCCTGAACGGACAGGGATTCGAAATGGGCACCTACCGCGCCCTGCCCGATGGTACCGCCGAACTGGCCGATATTAAACAACCGCTGGAACAGATCATATTCAGACTGGGATCGCCGGACCTGGCCAACCACACTTTGATTTTGGACCAAAGGGAAGTGCGCCTGCTCGATTACGCCCAACCCGGCGATCTGCTTTGTATCACGGCGGTTTCGCAACCTCGTTGGAAGCACTGGCCCGGATCGGCACCCGTTATGCTGACCCGTCATGCTGCCTATAGCTGGCCGCGTGCAAAACGAAGAGGGGCGAACAACACAAAGTGCATGGCGAATTCCAAACTAAATGGCCGACCGTACAGCGAGCCCTGAGCAACTGCGTACAGGAGCACAAATGACCGATAACACATCTTCTTCCCTCCGTGACACGCTGCAGACCATCGTAAAGCTGGTCGCCCTCGGCATGGCCGTTTTCCAAATCTACACCGCCCATTTCGGCCTCTTTTCGGCCATGGTTCAACGGCCCGTTCACCTGGCCTTCGCCTGCACCCTGGTGCTGCTGATCTACCCGGCGGCCCCTGGATTCTACAAGCATCGCCCCTATCCATGGATTCTCAGAATCGTGGACTTCCTGCTGATTGGCCTCAGTCTCTGGGCCTTGATTCACTTGACCATCACGTATAAAACCCTCGCAGTCCGTGGCGGCGTGGCTTCCACCGCTGACCTCTGGATGGGTGGTCTGATCATGGTGCTGGTGCTCGAATGCACGCGCCGACTGATGGGTGTGGCGCTGCCGCTGATCGCCCTCGTTGCCCTGGCCTACAGCCGCTATGGGGATCTCATCCCCGGAAAATGGGGCCACTTCCCCCTCGACCTGGAACAGATTATCAGCTACCAGTACCTGACTATGGAAGGGCTCTTCGGCATCCCGCTGGGGGTCAGCGCCAGCTTCATCTTCATCTTCATTCTCTTCGGTGCCTTTCTGGTGGCATCGGGCACCGGCGAGTTTTTCATCCAGTTCGCCAATGCCCTGGCCGGCCATCTGCGCGGCGGACCAGCCAAGGTAGCGGTATTCAGCAGCGCCTTTTTCGGCAGCATCAGCGGCTCGGCGGTGGCCAACGTGGTCAGCACTGGCTCCTATACCATCCCGTTGATGAAAAAAATCGGCTATCGCAAGCGTTTTGCGGCAGCTGTAGAAGCGGTCTCCTCCACCGGCGGCCAGTTCGCGCCACCGGTGATGGGCGCGGCGGCCTTTATCATGGCCGACATGCTGGGCGTGCCATACCTCGAAGTGGTCAAAGCCGCCATCATACCGGCGGGCCTATATTTTTTCGCCCTGTTCTGGATGGTGCACATGGAGGCTCTCCAGCAGGGATTGAGAGGGCTCAACAAAGAGGAACTGCCCCATCTATGGCCGGTCCTGCGCTCTGGTGGCCACCTGATGCTACCCGCATTTATCCTGTTGGGACTGCTGACAATGGGCTACTCGCCCATGAAATGTGGATTGTGGGCCACGGTGGCGGTCTGGATCGTCAGTGCCTTGAAAAAGGCCACCCGCATGGGCATCGGTCAAGTGCTCAAGGCCATGGAAAACGGCGCAAAGGGATGTCTGGAAGTGGCCTTGGCATGTGCCTGCGCCGGCATCGTCATCGGATGCGTCACCCAGACCGGCCTCGGTTTGATGTTCTCGGGACTGGTCATCGAAGCGGCAGGCGGCAACCTTTTACTATCCCTAATTTTGGTCATGATCGCATCTCTGATTCTCGGCATGGGCCTGACCACTTCGGCCGCCTACATCCTTACCGTCATCCTGGGTGGTCCGGTGCTGGTGGAGATGGGGGTGCACCCGCTGGCGGCCCACATGTTTGTTTTCTATTATGCATGCCTCTCTTGCATTACGCCGCCGGTGGCTCTGGCCGCCTTTGCCGCTGCCGCCGTGGCCGGCTCGCGGCCTTTCGCCACCGGTTTTGAATCCATGCGCCTGGCTGCCGTAGCCTATCTGGTACCGTTCTTTTTCGTATACAGCCCGGTACTGATATGGAAAGGCTCCGCCGCGGAAATCGTCATGGCCACCGTGACGGCCACCTTCGGCACCCTGGCCCTGGGGTCGGCCATGATGGGATTCATGTTGCATCGACTAAACCCGTTCTTCCGCGTGCTACTGCTCATCGCAGGTCTGGGCCTGATCAAGCCGGGCCTGGCCACCGATATCTTCGCCGCGGCTGTCATGGGTGGCCTGTTTGCCTATCAACGATGGGGGGTCAAAACAGCTCCGACCCTGGAAACTTTTCCCAAGCCGGTGAAGTAAAATCATCAACTGTACACATTGGAGAATGTTTCGAGATCGACAACAGCAACAAGGTGCGGACCACCAAGGGGATTTTCCGACTCGATGCACAGACAAAAGAGATGTGCCTGTCCCGGATCCAGCCCGGGGTGCTGGTGGCGCAAATCCAAGCCGAACTCCTCTGGTCGTTAACCTTTAGAATAGCAGTCACTAATGGCGGCTGTTCCCGAATGCCAGGGCCAATCGATCACGGCCCGCCGCTTTGGCGCTGTAGAGGGCTTTATCGGCGCGCTGCATGAATGTTGACGTTGTCTCACCGGATCGGTGGCACGCAACGCCGATGGATACGGTCACCCGGCCCAGCTTTTTATCAGTGCCCGCTTTTTTCAAATTGACCGTCGAAAAGAAGGACCTGATGTTTTCGGCAACCGCCCTGGCGCCTTCCAATGCGGTGGCA
>JAGTVD010000553.1 GCA_018224505.1 Desulfatitalea sp.
ATTTCGAAGATGGTGTCCACCTCACGGTCAAAATAGACCGATGCCGTGGCATGGGCGATGATTTCGTTGATCACCCCGTCTGTGAGTGCGTGCAGGCCGGCGATCTGGCGCCCCGAACCGCATACCCCCAGACCGACAATCTTAATTTGGCCCGGGTCCACCGATTGTTGAACCTGTTCGAGAATCGCCTGGTAGCATTGCCGCGAGGCACCCACGGGATCGCCGTTGGTCCGTAAATAGATGCTGGCCAAAAGCGCGCAGTCCGACTGGCGCACCAGCACCGCTTTGGTGGTGGTGGAGCCCACATCCAGACCCAGCAGGCAGATATCGCCGGTGCGGGCCGCATCGCGGGCCATGGTTTTGAAGGTCACCATATCCATGAACGGCTTCAATGGCGGCAGCACATCAAACCGGTTGGTTTGCGCGCTGAACAGATGGTCCAAACCGGGAAAGGGGCGCGTTTCGTTGGTCAGGGCCCACACGGCGGCGCCCAAAGCCTCGAAGTAGGGGGCCTCCTTGGGAATGATCAATCCCGGGATGGCCTCGCGCAAATAACGCACCATCATCTGGTTGCGGGCCGTACCCCCCACCAGCATCAGATTGCGGCGCTCCACTTTCTTGAGCAGTTCCAGCACCTTGTTGGCCATCATCTTGCCGAGCCCGGCGGTCACCCGTGCCTTGGGCACGCCCTTGTTGGTGGCATGGGTGCAGTCGGATTTGCAAAACACGGAACATCGGCCCGACACATGGTATGGCTCGGTCTCCTCGGCCCATAGCCCGGCCTCTTCCAGGGAGACATCCATGCGCCGCAGTTGTTGCAGAAAAAACTCCCCTGTCCCGGCGGCGCATTTGTTGCCGGTGAGGACATTGGCGATTTGCCCGGCGGGGTTGAGCACATACACCATGAAAGTCTCGCCACCGGCTGAAATTACCGCCGGGCAGTGGCTGTCGGCAGGTTTGAGCAGGTTGTAGGCGTATTCGACGGCCTCCGGTTCGGCGATGGCCGAGAGGTTGAGAAACTGTCGAAATTTGCGCCCGGTGGCGGCCACTTTGTCGATGGTCTCCCATGCCACGGATTGCAGGGCTTTGTGCAATGTTTGTTTCGGGTCCCCATCATGGGGGTAGACTGCATGGTGAAGGATTTCTGGTGGCTCGAATGTGGATCGGCCGGTATTGTCATTGAGCCGCGCACGAATGGTCACAACGGACACTGTCGAGGCGCCCAAACACAAGCCAAGGGTGGTGACAGTTCGATTCATGGGAGTCCTCCGGCGCATTTCCGCACCCGGGCCTTTAACGCAGGTGAAGTCACCCGCAAGACGCCGCCGGACCTATTAGAACTGGGCAATAGCCGGTTGCGCGCGTGAAATGAAAAACGACCCATCATGGATGTGATGTGATAATTGGGTTCTCTGTCGATTGGCAGACCGTCTGCGGGGTCATCCAAAAACGTCCCTGCACCGGGTCGCTTGCATTTTCCCGGCAACTGTTCATTGGTAGTGGCCAAGGCCCGCCCATATTGCTCCGTCCCCGCACACGCCTCTACCCGACCCGTGGCGGACCATTCCAAACAGCCATAACTTTGCACCATCCACTGGTTTGGTCAAGCCCTTTGCCAACCATCAGGTATTTTCGGGCCGAGCCACGCCTCTTGGAATGGGAGGAAATTTTTGCTTTGGAGGAAATGATAACGACTAAAGCAGGAATGTAAATGGCGGCCGGCATTTATAGGCGGTGTCTTTCGGTTGGCGGCCCGAACGGCCAATATATCGGGAATTGGGCCGTATGCAGGACACAACCCAGCTTTCATCGGATTAACGGGTCAATTGACTGTGGGATCTGTTGGGTTCGAAGGCATCACCGGTGTGCGCCGTTTGCGCTGATTGGGAAAAGAGCCGGGCACGGATATCCTCCAGCTGACGGGTGATCACCGAAGCCACCCAAAATACGCCAAAGCCCAGTACGCCCGTGGCCAGATAAGCAAAGCCCAACAGGAACGCCACAGGCAAGGAACCGGTGGTATTACCGGGTCCGTTTCCCGCAACGGCCTGGCCGGTATCGACGGTGATCCAGGAAAGAAGCGCACCCGATATCCCCACACCCAATGCGAGCCATGCCACCAGCGGCAGCAGACGGGGCAGAGAAAAGGTGTCTGTCGATGCCCCGGTCGCTGCCATCCCAGAGGAATCCAGTGTTGTCAATATGGTGTCCGATTCAGTGTCGGGTGTAGGTTGAACCACCTTTTCCAGTGTTGATTCTCCGGCGCATTCAATGACCCCATCGGGTGCCACGGGTGCCGGCACCCATAGGTCATCGAGCGTATCGCTAACGTCCAGTGCGGCTTCACTCCGGATCGGTCCCTGTGCCTGTCGCTGGCGCATTGCTTCGGTCGCAATATGGCGGGCCCTTGCAAGGGTCTGGGCCTTGCGCGTATCCTGTAACCGCATATCCGTCCGTTTACGCAGCCGCATTTCAACCCGTTCCCGGGCCTGGCGCAACGAATCGGCGTGCACAGGGCTTGTGGGTATGTCGGTCTCTTTGCTCGATTCCATTGACGGCACTGCGGGCGGCTCCGACGCGGTGTATTTGGTATAGACCACGCCGCAGGCGGGGCACTCGGAGGCGGCCACAAATAGATCATCCCTGTGTTGACGTTGGTAGCCACATTTGGGACACTTCATGCTGAGCACCTCATTTTGCAAGCGTTTGTTTGGGAAATGCAAATAACGGGCCATTAATATATTGTTGAATTCAGTATAGGAAAGTCGCATAGTAAACCCGCCTGAGGCCATGCTGGACGCCATTGCGGCGGCAATCCCGGCCGATTTACGGCGCGTGGCCAGGGTGTTCGAAAAATGACAATTATTGGCAAACCGGGTTTAAATTTTTTGACAGAGCGGCCACTATGACCAAAATTATCAGAGACACCCGATCCTACCGGGGCATGCTGCAATCCGATGATGGCCGGATTGTCCGGGTGCTGTCCCATGACGATCAACAGATCACCTTCCAGAGTGCTTTCGGGCTTTCCCAGCACATGATCCAGAGGCTCAAGAGCCATCCCGAACACATTGTGTTCAGCGAGCGGTCGCGCATCGCCCGCCTGGGTGTTCAGATTACTTGCGAACCCCCTGCCGTCGACCATCTGGACGGCGACCTGCTGGTGCTGACCCAAACGGCGGCGGCGGTAATACCGGGCTATCCGGGGTTGGCGCAATTGAGCCCTTTTTTCGATCCGGGGCTCCCGGTGGGGCGGCTGGTGTACTGCGATCCCGACGCACTGCTATCTTCCGAGGAGGTGCTGTCGGCCATTGAGCGGGCCGATTTGAAACTGCCCGCCAGCACCGCCATATCCAGCGACGGCAGTATCGTGATTGCCCCCCACCGGGTGGTGTGCAATCTGCGAGACGACATCGACAACGAAACCTTCGGACGCATTCTGCTGCGTGACGACGGCCGGGAAATGCTCAACCGCTATCAGGTGCCCGCAAGCGTGCCCCACCTGATCCTGCCGCCTGGCCAGGGAGTGATCACCACCTGCTCCATGTATCTCAACGAGCACTATGTGGTGCTTCAGAGCGGTTTCTCACTGGGGCGCAATCTGCCGGCAACGGTGCTGGACCCCATCAAGACCCGCGGTATCCGCATCTATTTAGAGATTATCAATGGTACCCGGCACACCATCGTCAATCCCTTGATCAGCGCCCGTATCTATGGCGCACCCCGGGGAAAAACGGGCGAACGGCGCAAATCCGCCCCCCGCAATCACGAGCGTTTGACCCTGGCCGATCTCAAATTGCTGCAACGGCGCTTGCGGGTTAAGCGCAAGTGCACATGCCACTTCATCGATCGCAGCGTGGCCGTCATCGATCCTGCGGGCGGCATCCAGGCGGCGCGCGTGTTTACCAATGGTCCACCCAAAGGCTGCGAGGTCTCCCAGGCCCAATGTGCGGCGGCACGCAACGATTTTTCGGCGCGCAGCCGATGCCCCCATCGGTACGCCACCGCGCAGATGCCGGCCGCCATCACCCGTGATCCGGCGGTTCTGGTGTTGAAATATTTTCCCAATCTGGTGGAGCACCGGGATATTATCAACCAGGTGGTCGAAGATAAAATCAAGGCCATTTACTTTTTTGAGGCATCGTGCGAACACGGGCCATTCCTTTCCCAGGAGGACCATTCCCGCTTGCAGGAGTACCATGCTTTCGGCATCGAGGTGTACTGGTTGTGCAGCCTCAACCAGCGCCTGATGATCCACACCATGCGCGATGGCAAAGGGTATTTTGTGGCCCTCGAGCGGTTGGCCGATTTTCATAAGTCGATGCTGTTTGCTTTCTATGGATCGACCCTGCCCCTTTCCGACAGTGCCATGGCGCGCCTGGGGCGCCTGATGGATGCCCTGGTGGCCTTCTGGGGTTCCAGTATCGGCATTGTTACCGGCGGCGGCAGCGGGGTGATGGAGGCCGCAAACGCCATGGCCCGGCAGCGGGGCATTCTCTCCGGTGCCAATTTCCTGGACATCACCGACCAGGCCATGAACCCCGATGTGGATTTTTGCCAGATCTTCCAGGCCACCTGTCGCCACAGTCGTCAGAAGTGGTTTGAGATTGCCTCGTTTCCCATTTTCAATGTAGGGGGATTGGGCTCTTTGGAAGAGCTGGGCATCACCCTGTGCAACATGAAGCTGGCCATCATGGAACGGGTACCCATCATCCTGTTCGACACCGAAGGGCAGCGGGAGTTCTGGGCCGGTATGCGTCAACAGATCGCCACCATGGTCAGGTTCGGCCGCGCACCGGCGTGGATCGAGGAATACGTGGTGATCACCGATGATCCGGATCAGGTGACTGAAGTGTATCGTAAGCAATTGCAGCTGTTTTGAGCGGCTGTGCTTTTCAACCGGGTGAAACTGCCAGGGGGGTGGCATCATGGAAAACCTACCACGGTTAAGCGATGCGCAGGGGCAGGTGTTGGTATCTTTGGCCCGCCGTACCCTGAGCGAAAAATTGGGGCGGAGGCCGGGGGGAGATGCGGTCCGGCACATCGAAACCCGACTGTCCGATCCGGCCATGGTGGTGCCCGGCGGTGTCTTCGTGACCCTAAAAATAGATGGCTGCCTCAGGGGTTGCATCGGCACGCTGGCGGGCCATGATACCCTGGTGGAAAATGTGCGCACTTATGCCGAACATGCCGCTTTTGACGATCCGCGTTTTGCGCCGCTGACCGCCGAAGAGCTCGACCAGGTCGCCATTGAAGTGAGCGTGTTGACGGTGCCCCAGCCTCTGGCCTACACCGATGCCGACGATTTGCTTCGCCGGCTGCGTCCGGAGACAGATGGCGTTATTTTGCGGAAAAAAAACGCCAGTGCCACCTTCCTGCCACAGGTGTGGGCGCAACTGCCGCGCCCCGAGGATTTTCTTGCGCAACTTTGCCTGAAAGCCGGATTGCCCGCTGATGCCTGGCGCACCGAACACCTGGACGTCGAAACCTATCAAGTGCAATCCTTTGAAGAAGGCCGCTAAGGGTTTTTATTAAAATAGCCGACGCACAACCAGCTCTCGCCGGCTGTGCGTCGGGTGTCGCGAAGGGGTGGAGGTTGGAGTGAACAGTCCGGTTGCTCCAAGAGAGGAGCGCGTCTGCTGCTCACGGCGGGGTTGGGGAAAATGTTGGAAGTCATGCCTGGCGGCCGTTTTTTGGGTCAGCGGCGAGGCGATCCGTTCAATCAGTGAGCACCCTGGCATCTGTTTGAGGCTGCCAATGCCCGGTTTTGTCTTACCACCTTTGCCGGTCCGCCTCCCTCCCCCCAATCGTTCAAGATGCGGCCGGCACTTGTATGACAGACGATCCCATATAAAGCAACGCTTATGCCAATATGTAACCATTTGTAAATTATAATTAAATCTAAACATCTGCCCGGGCACGCCACCGTTCCTGGTACGGATTTGGCGCCCGGGAAGAACAAAATTTGCACATGGGCAAGGCATTTCGTTGTAAGATGGGTCCGTCATCGCAAAAATCGCCGCAACGTTGAGAAAGGAAGACACCATGCACTTGTTCGATCAGGATATCGCCAGCCGGACGATGGGGGCACCATCCGAGCGGCGAACCCGGATCTCGGCCAATTGGTCCATTAACAACCTGCCTAACGGGGGCTACCTTATGGCCCTGATGGCCAACGGTATGTTGGCGTGCAGCACCAAAAAGG
>JAGTVD010000554.1 GCA_018224505.1 Desulfatitalea sp.
GCGCCGATAGGGGATATGGAGCCAGGGACCTTAAGATGGCAGCAACACGTGTATCATTTTTTCCGACACCATGCTATGTGGTCGGGGTTTTTCTTTTAAAGCCCAAACAGCATCAAACAAAGGGGGTAGTTTTATGAGAAGGTCTCAACAGTTCGCCTTGATTGTGGTGTTCTGCGTGACAATATTGGCCGCCGGCACCGCCGCCTGGGGACAGAACACCATACGAATCGGTGTCATCGGCCCCATGCAGTTTTCCCAGGGGCAGGGTCACTGGAACGGCGCGGTCATGGCAGCCGAGGAACTCAATGGCCAAGGGGGGGTCAAGATCGGCAACCGCACCCTCAAAATCGAGTTGATCAAAGCCGACTCCAATGAGTTCATCAACCTCGACGATGCGGCCAAGGCCATGGCCCAGCTGTTAACCCGCGACAAGGCGGATATTGTCGTGGGAGGGTTTAGAACCGAGGCGGTGATGGCCATGCAGGACGTGGCCATGGATGCCAAGAAAATCTTCATCGGCGTGGGGGCCGCCCATCCGGAGCTTTGCAACCGGGTGGCCAGGGACTATGACCGCTATAAGTACTTTTTCCGTAGCGCCCCCTTCAACTCAAGCTTCCTTGTCAAAGCGACTTTCGTCCAGATGCGCACGGTGGCCAGTCTTCTGAGACAATCCCTGGGAATTGACCGGCTGAAGATTGCTATCGTGGCGGAACAAGCCATGTGGGCCGATCCCATGGTGGGCGCTGCAGAGAACTATATCCCGCGCATGGGCATGGAAGTTGTGGGCGTTTGGCGCCCGTCGCCCACTGCCACGGATGTCAGCGCTGAACTTTCGGCGATTCAGCGGGCCAACGCGCATATGGTTTTCACCATTTTCTCCTCTCCGGTGGGCGTCACCTTCGCCCGTCAAGCAGGTGAACTGAAGATTCCAACGGCCATCGTCGGTATCAACGTGGAAGCGCAGAAAGACGGATTTTGGGAAGCCACCCAAGGCAAAGCCGATTATCTCATGACGATGTCCACCTATTCAAAAACCGCGGAGTACAATGACCTCACACGCGGTTTTGTTGATGGATACGTCCAACGGTTTGGTGAAACACCCACCTACACCGCAGACACCTACACCGCTATCAAACATCTCATTGCACCGGCCATCACGACTACCGGCAGCCTTGACCCTGAAAAAATCATCCCCTATCTTGAAGATACTGTCCACCGCGCCCCTTCCGGCAAGTACGCCTTCATGAAAGATGAGCAGGGCCGGCACCTCCATGACCTCTCCTGGGGGCCGGGGCTGCAAACCTCGATTGCCATCCAGTGGCAAAACGGACGCCAAGTCCCTGTATGGCCGCATTTCAAATGGATGAGCCCCCAGTGGGAGTTCAGCGCCGAGCCCCCGGCCACACCCCATGAGATGTCTTACAAGGGGATTCAGCCCTATGTGATCGCCCCGTGGGTTATCGCCGCCCACAAAAAATAAGCGGTTAAGCGAGACAAAAGTATTCCTAAGCGGACACGTCAAACGCCACACATACCGCCGCTCTTGCTGGAACCACGCCAGCAAGAGCGGCGGATTGAGTTCCCGACGCGTGACTTCTCGACGATGGGCGCCGTCACCAGCCCCGAGGCGTTGTCCTTCAACCCCCCGTGGGCCCGAATGCGGGCCTTGCATAAATACCGCCTTGTTGCGGCGTCCAATACGCCCTTTCGCTTTAAAAGAGCTATCTTTCAGTTAGCTATCCCCAAAGATACCTAAATCGTTACCGTATTTTCAGGGTGTTTATTTGGTATTGTGTTTTGGTTTTTTGCTGATATACTCCTTTTTAACTCACTCCTCAACTCAAGAGGCGTCATCGCTGATGTTGGAGAGGAATAATACTGCCTTAGGGTTCAGAGCTTACAGTTGGTTAAAAGGAGAGATGGACATGAAAGAGTTGATCAGTTTTATTGCACAGTCGTTGGTGGATCGCCCCGGTGAAGTCGATGTATCGGAGATCGAAGGCAACCAAACCACGGTATTGGAGCTGAAGGTGGCCAAAGAAGATCTTGGCAAGATCATCGGCAAGCAGGGACGCACCGCGCAAGCCATGCGGACCATTCTCAGTGCGGTTTCCTCCAAGGTCAAAAAAAGGACCGTCCTGGAAATCATCGAATAGAGTTGGGCCATGGCCCGGTGCTGCCGTTGGGCGCCGTGGTCAGCATTCGGGTTCCGAGGGCACCTTCAAACCAAGTCAGGCTTCAAGCCCACGAGCCCACCCGTGTAGGATATCGCAGCGCTTCATTCAGCAGGACAATAAAATCGCTCCTTGGGAGCAGGCGTGCACCCATGCGCAGCATGTGGTCAGTGGGGACCTGGCAGTCGATCAGATGAAAGCCCCGCTCGATCAGATGGTGTGCCAGATGGGACAGACACACCTTGGAGGCATCGCTTTGCGCTGAGAACATGGATTCGCCGAAAAACGCGCGTCCCAGCGAAATGCCATAAAGCCCCCCTGCAAGCTGATCTGCGTGCCATGCTTCAATCGAATGGGCATACCCCAACCGGTGGAGCCGGCAGTAAGCGCGTTCCATTTCAGGGGTAATCCAAGTGCCTGTGCCGTTGGCAATGCGCACCTGTGCGCATTTTCGAATGACACGTTCGAATGCGGTATCCAATGTGACCCGGAATCGTCTTTGGCGAAGGGTTTTGCGCAATGAGGTGGATCTCTTCAACTCCCGGGGATACAACACCAGACGTGGATCCGGTGACCACCAGAGGATCGGTTCGTCGCCGGAATACCACGGAAAGATACCGCTCTTGTAAGCCAGAAGCAAACGATCAGGGGACAGGTCACCGCCAACGGCCAGCAAACCTTCCTTTGTGGAAAGATGCACGGGTGGAAATACCAAATTCTCGGCGAGCAAGAAAACAGGCATGGACAAAGAGACATAGGTCTTGAAGGTTATTCGGAAACAAAGAATTTAGAAAGATAACCGATGGCCGAACAGGGCGGCAAATAGCCGCCCTGCCCTATTCATATTCGAAGGTGATGGCATCGTCTTTTATATCGAGGCTTACCTTGCCTCCCTTTTCCAGGCGGCCGAACAGGATCTCATTGGCCATGGGGTCTTTGATGGCAGTTTGCAACACCCGGGCCAGCGGCCGCGCGCCATAGTCGGGATCGAATCCTTTCATGGCCATCCACTGGCGTACAGCATCGGTATAGGTGAGCACCACTTTCTTGGTGGCCAGCTGAACGGCAAATTCAGACATGAATTTGTCGACAATCTGCTCCATGATATCGATGGTCAACCCGTTGAAAGTGATAACCGCGTCCAAGCGGTTGCGAAATTCGGGGCTGAAATAGCGTTCCATCGCCAGTTTGCCTTTGCCGGAAGCCCCTTTTTTCGGGTCGGCGAACCCGATGGTGGCTTGGCTCATTTCACGGCTGCCCGCGTTGGAGGTCATCATCAGGATCACATTGCGAAAATCGGCCTTTTTCCCGGTGTTATCGGTCAAGGTGGCATGATCCATCACTTGCAGCAGGATATTAAACAGGTCCAGGTGCGCTTTTTCAATTTCATCCAGCAGCAGAACGCTGTGGGGATGCTTGCGAATACCATCGGTCAGCAATCCGCCCTGATCGAAGCCGATGTAACCCGGCGGCGCCCCGATCAGACGCGCCACGGCATGTTTCTCCATGTACTCGCTCATATCGTAGCGCATGAATTCAACGCCCAGGCTGGACGCCACCTGGCGGGCCACCTCTGTTTTGCCGACGCCGGTGGGCCCGGTAAAGAGAAATGATCCCACGGGCTTTTCGGGATGCCCCAAGCCGGCCCGCTGGCGCTTGATGGCAGTGGCCAAAGCCGCAATGGCGTCGTCCTGACCGAAAACCACCTGTTTCAATCGCTGCTCCAGTGTCTCCAACCTTGCCTTGTCCGACGTGGAAATACTCACGGTGGGCACCCGCGCCATTTTCGCCACAATCTTCTCGATGTCGGCCGGATTGATTTTGGTTCGGTGCGCACCGCCCGACAACCGCACAAACGCACCGGCTTCATCAATGACATCGATGGCCTTATCGGGCAAAAAACGATCATTGAGATATTTGTATGACAGGTCGCAGGCGGCCCGTAATGCACCGTCCGTGTAAACGATGTCATGATGCTCCTCATAGCGGGAGCGCAAGCCTTTCAGGATGCGGACGCTTTCATCGATGGTGGGTTCGGATATTTCGATCTTCTCGAAACGCCGGGAAAGTGCCCTGTCCTTTTCGAAATGATTTTTAAACTCTTCGTAAGTGGTGGAGCCGATGCAGCGGATTTCTCCGTTGGCCAGGACCGGTTTGAGAATATTGGAGGCGTCCATCGAACCACTGCTGGTGGCACCGGCGCCAACGATGGTGTGAATCTCGTCGATGAACAAAATGACGTTTTTTCGCTTCTGCAACTCGGAGATCACGCCCTTTAGGCGCTGTTCAAAGTCACCGCGAAACTTGGAACCGGCCAGCATGCCGCCCAGATCGAGACTGTAAACGCGCATATCTTTCAGCATTTCGGGCACATCACCGCTGTGCACCTTCTGAGCCAAACCCTCGGCCATGGCGGTTTTACCGACGCCGGGTTCACCGACGAAAATGGGATTGTTCTTGCGACGCCGGCAAAGCACCTGCATGGTCCGCTGCAGTTCCGCCTCACGACCGATGAGCGGATCCAGCTTGCCCTCTGCGGCCAGGCGCATCATGTCGACGGTGTAAGCCTCTAACGGACTGGTCTTTTTCTTTTCCCGTTCGGTGTCCGCTTCCGTTTTGCCAAACACCGGCGGTTCGCTTCCGGTGGGATCGGATGGAATTTCATGGGTGACGTAATTGAGAACATCCAGGCGGGTGATTCCTTCCTGGTTCAGGAAAAAGGCGGCATGGGAATCCTTTTCCATGAAAATCGATGCCAGGATGTCGCTGACCGCCACCTCGGCTTTTTCCGCCGAGCGCACATGATTGACGGCCCGCTGGATCACCCGTTGAAACCCCACGGTCTGCTGGAGCACATACTCGCTGCCCTCGGGGATCACCTCCATCTTGTCCCGGAAAAAATTCTCCAGGGCGGCCTTGAGGTGCTCTACGTTTCCCCCGCACGCGTTGATGATTTCCAATCCATTCGTGTCGTGCAGTATGGCAAACAATATATGCTCAATACCGACATATTCATGTCGGCGGCGCTTGGCCTCGCGAACGGCGAATCCTAATGTGACACTTAACTCTTTACTTATCATGGCCTTATGCTTTCTCCATGGTGCATTTCAATGGATACCCGTTTTCACGGGCCAACCGGATAACTGTCGTGACTTTGGTTTCGGCCACTTCGTAAGTGAACACCCCACATGTACCAATCCCTTGCTTGTGGACATTGAGCATGATCCGGGTGGCCTGTTCCACGGACTTATGAAAAACCGCCATCAATACCTGCACCACAAACTCCATGGTGGTATAATCGTCGTTATGCAGCAAGACCGTGTACAGCGGCGGTTCCTTGAGCGCGCGTTCGGTCTTGGCATCGATGTCCCCTATCGTTTCAGGCAAATATTGGCTCATCTCATCAATTCATCAACAACTTGGTTATGATGCCTACGTTGACTGAAGCCAATTATAAGCATCCGGTTCTGTTTTTGTAAAGGGGGTCAGCGTGTGCGGCAGACGCCTTACAAAAAGAAGGGTCGGCTCAGTCGAGTTGAATGATTTGGGGATGCAATCCAGTACGGGAAATCGTTATGCGCCCGACGCTCGGAGGAGCGCCATTGCGGCCTTGACTGGCCGAACCGGGGTTGAAATACAGGATACCTTTATCCTCGGAAATGGCCCCCTGGTGGGTGTGGCCACTGATGACGACATGGACACCGGCAGTGAGCGGATCCATATCGAGCAGATACAGATCGTGCAACAAGTAGATCAGCTTTCCCTTCAGCTCGATCATATCCGTCAATGGCAGGGCCCGGGCCCAATCACCGCCATCGGTATTGCCGCGCACAGCGGTCAGGGGCGCAACTTTTTCCAAAGCGGCAAGAATGGCCGGATCACCCACATCACCGGCATGCAGTATGTGGTCAACACCCCGCAGGGCCCGCAACGCCCGTCTTGAGAGTGTTCCATGGGTATCCGATAGGACGCCGACGATCATTTTCCGCAACATTTCTTATATTTTTTGCCGCTGCCACATGTACAAGGATCATTGCGGCCCACTTTCAGATCGCTGCGGCGGGTCGGCTGCTTTTTGCGCGCGGAACCATCCCCGCCTCCGGAGAACACCAATTCCTGTTCCTGCTCCTTCTGCATCTCCTTCAAAGACGGTGGTTCGGCCAATTGAACGCGGAACAGGATACCGAGCGTTTCCTCCTTGATCCGTTCGATGAGGCCCTCGAACATCTCAAAACCCTCTTTTTTATAGATCAAGAGTGGATTTTGCTGGGCATAACCGCGCAGTCCGATGCCCTCCTTCAGATGATCCATGCTCAACAGGTGGTCCTTCCAAAGATTGTCCACCGTTTGGAGCATCAACACCCGCTCCACATGGCGCATGGCCTCCGTGCCGAACTGTTGCTCGCGCGCCTGGTGAACGGCCGCGGTCTGTTCATAGATCTCCTGGGCCAAGCCCTCTTCGGTCAGGCCGTCGAGCATATCGGAATCGAACGCTTTCGGACGATAGTTGAATTGTTTGAAAACCGCATCGGAAAGCCCCTTGAGGTCCCAATCCTCGGGCAACACCCGCTCATCGGCATACGCGGCGGATGTTTCCTCTGCCTTTTCCGATATCATATCAAGAATGGTCTCATGAATGCTGTCTCCCCGCAGCAACTCCCGCCGCTGACGATAGATCACTTCCCGCTGCTGGTTCATCACATCGTCATATTCCAACAGGTGCTTGCGGATATCGAAGTTGTGCGCCTCCACCTTGGTTTGGGCGTTTTCGATGGCGCGACTGATCAGGTTGTGCTCGATGGGCTCGCCGTCCTGCATGCCGAGCCGCTCCATGATGCCGCCGATGCGTTTGCCGCCGAAAATGCGCA